>CAYJVA010000030.1:0-9282 GCA_964373465.1 uncultured Gammaproteobacteria bacterium | reverse complement strand
GAGGGAAAAATACAAATATTTATTGATGATACAATAGTCAACATAAATACTATTTTTGAAAAGGGCAAAAAAATACTGCTCAAAAAGAAGAAGTGAACTTATGAAGATCCATTGAGTTTATTCAAAAACTCATCGTTATTTTTAGTCTTTGAAATCTTTTCAATAAGCGCAGTGAGACGTTCGTCAGAAGATAATAATGCAAGCATACGCCGAAGCATCCGCACTTTTTCCATTTTCTTTTTTTCAATCAAGAGCTCGTCATGACGAGTGCCAGACTTTTCGACATCAAACGCAGGAAACAAACCCTTTTGCGCAAATCTTCTATCAAGATGAACTTCCAAGTTGCCCGTACCCTTAAACTCCTCATAGATAAGATCATCCATACGGGACTCAGTATTGACAAGGGCTGTGCCAAGTATAGTGAGACTTCCTCCTTCTTCGCAATTACGAGCCGCACCCAAAAATCTCTTTGCCGGATAAAGCGCCGCTGGATCATACCCTCCTGAGAGGGTCCTTCCTGACGAATCAACAGCCAGATTATACGCACGGGCAAGCCGTGTAACTGAATCCAAAAGAATCACCACATCTCGCCCCATCTCAACCAACCGCTTTGCGCGCTCAAGCGCGATCTCAGCGACCTTGATCTGATTTTGAGGTGATTGATCAAAGTTTGACGCCGCCACCTCACCCTTAATTGACCTTTCAAGATCAGTCACTTCCTCAGGTCGCTCACCAATTAAAATAGCAATCACATGCACATCTTTATAGTTGGTCGAAATCCCATTGGCAATCTCTTTCAGTACAGTTGTTTTTCCTGCTTTGGGCTGGGAGACAATCAGTCCTCGCTGACCAAATCCTACAGGCGCAATCAAATCCATGATACGGGTTGAGAGGATGTCGCGCTCAGTCTCAAGACGTATCTGTCGGTCAGGATGAAGAGAAGTTAAGTTGTCAAACTTTTTCCTATTGAGACTTTCCAATTCAGATAAAACACGTCCGTTGATTTTTTCAATTTTTAAAAGGCCATTAAACCGTTCATTCTGCTTTGGAGGCCTTACTTGTCCCTCTACTTCATCGCCTATTCTCAACCAAAACTTACGAATCTGGGATTGAGAGACATAAATACTGTCTGACGAAGAGATGAATTTTTGCCGTAAAAAACCAAAACCTCCATATGCAATATCTAAAATACCATGTGCAGAATATGCCATTTTCAAATCTTCCTTTATCCGTTCTTCCAGAGAAGAATCCCCTGTAGGAAATCTTCCGTGTATTGGAATATTTTTTTTAGTGTTTTCTTGAAGACTTAAATCTTCAGGTTCAAGCTCAAATTGGTCTTTTTCTTTTATCGGATCGTCTTTCATATTTTTAAAAAATTAAGATCTTTGTGAAAGAATATGTACCTGCAGTACGGTTGAATTTATTCTTTTAATATTGTTTATATATATAGTCAGTGAAAAACCAAACATTCTATTTGTCATCCCGAATTTATCCACGCTTTGCGGGATCCCGCTCTGGCGGTGAGTTCGGGATCTTATTGTTTATATGCTAAAAATAAGTTCTGTATGAAATTCTACTAAACCTGCCATTTGGTTTTGCATCAACTATATACCGCTTTCAGATGAAATCCGATTTAATCGGATTGAAATTGCAACAATTCATTTCATCTTTCAGCGACATAACCCTTCGTACGTCCCGCCATAGCGGGACTACGATGGGTATAGAATAGATATAACTCAATACTCAACATACGCTTTACTTTGAGTAATATACACACTGTGTACGTGAGATTTTTGGATAACTAAAGATCCTCCTCGTCAAGAGGATTGGCTGAAAGTTTTTCCCTCAATATATGTTCTAACTTTTAAGGTCAGAACGGGATGGACGTGTCTTTTTCATTCCGATAGTGCATCGAAAGAGGAAAAATGAACATCGTTTTATATCCCCCGCCTTTGACGGGGAGAATATCCTTAGGTAAAAAATTGTGAGAAAAACTTTTCAACGTGCTTACACCTCTTTCTTCTCAAGGAGGATCTAACTTCATTATATAAAAACCATTTTCCATTTGTCAATAGCAAAAATGCTCACCATTCAAAAACTATCAAATCTGTAGCTTTATAACCATTTCAAAAAATACTCCTTGACAAAATAAAAATAAAAATATACAGTGAATAATATGAAGTATAAAAAAACTATTTTTTTAAGCGCACTCATTATCGCACTTGTCTTTTTTTATTACCCTACAAATATTTTTGGATCATCTCCAGAATTACCACAAAGTAGTACTGATTCATCAACTCCCCGTAAGGACAATGTAGAAAATAGACAAACGATTAGAGATAATAGACGAAACGTGCCAGGAACAGATGTAAAAGAAAACCTTAAGATGCGAAAAGAGAACGTAGACACTCGACAAGAGATACGAAGTGAAAGACGCCAAAAATTCCAAGATAAAGTCATACAAATCAAAGACGAACTGAAAAAAGCTGTTGTTGAACGCCTTAACGGTAAATTTACTGCACTCAATCAACGACAAACCGCACGCATGTTAGAGCGATTGGAAAGATTAACCTCTATCGTATCTCGATTACAAGAACGAGTCGCACAATTGAAAGCAAATGGAAAAAATACCACCTCCGCCGAGACTGCACTATCTACTGCTCAAACAGCTATACAAACAAGCATGGATGCAGTCAAAGCACAAGCTTCAAAAGAATATGTGCCACAAATAACAACAGAATCAGCATTGAAACAGACAGTTGGCATAACTTCTCGCCAGTTGCACACTGATCTGACTACTACTCACAAAACAGTTATCACAGCACATCAAGCAGTAGTAAAAGCACATCAAGCGATTATCGCGATAATACCAACCATTGAAGTGACACCCACCTCAGTGCCGATTACTATTCAACCAGAATTATAATTGTTATGTATAATATATATGGAAAATAATAGTCAACCAATTAACCAACCAACATCACCACCACCTATGCCTCCGCAAGCACCATCATTTTATTCACCATCTCCTCAAATGCCAACGACCACACCGCCTCAATCAACCATGCCCCAAAAATCATCTCAGATAACAATCATTCTCTTCGTCATACTACTCATCGTCATCATAACAGGTGGCGTAGTATATTATTTTGCAAATCAAACTCCCAATTCCACTCCTCAACCATACAATCCACCTGTCACAAACCAGTCTGAAAAAACTCCTCAACAAGCTCCAACGATTGTACCAACAGTTACCCCCACAGTTGATGAAGAAATACAATCTCTTAATACTCCTATCGACGATTTAGCTTCTGATTTACAGGACATTGACAACGACCTTAAGCAATTATAAAATAATATTACTTATGTTGTTCTCTCCAATTAAGTTCAATACGCGTTCATTAGTATTTATAGGAATATTACTTATTATTTTTTTCTTCCTTCTTGGATTTCGTCTTGGGAAAAAAACACAAAAAACAGATAACCTAGCTATTATCTCTCCACAAAAACAAAAACCAGAGATTATATTCACAGCCCTTAAACTCAAAAAATATATCGCATCAGCGTGTGGGTTTCAATTCCTCTATCCTGCAGTATTTAAAGAATCAGAAAAAGCAACTAATGAAGCCATACTCACTTATCGCACAAATTCACCGAATCCAATAAAAAGTGTAATCACCATTTCATGCGATACTCCCTCAAAAATGAAAGAATTTACCAACAAGATAGAACAATTGAAGACTGAAGGAATAAGAGTAGTTGATACGGTTGAAATTGACCTCTATCAATCTGATTTCAAAGATTCTTCATATGCATATTTTATCCATCCTGAATCAAAAAAACAAATACTCATGCGTATACCGCGTCATTTATTAGATCTATTTGAAAGCACTCTCAAATTTTTATAAACTCTTCTTTTTATGACTATTGAGGAAAAAATCATATTGATCAAACAAGTAGGTGAAGAAATCATCAAAGAAGAGGAACTCGCAGATTTATTCCAAAATGAAAAAAATATTATCGCCTATGACGGATTTGAACCTTCGGGACAGATGCATATCGCACAGGGCATACTTCGCACTATCAATATAAACAAATTCATCAAAGCTGGCATTACGTTTAAAATGCTTGTAGCTGACTGGCACGCGTGGGCAAATAATAAAATGGGAGGAGATCTTGAAAAAATACAGACAGTGGGACGTTATTTTATAGAAGTCTGGAAGACGTGCGGGATGGATATAGGTCATGTACAATTTGTGTGGGCATCTGAATTGGTGAAATCAGATAGTTATTGGAGACTGGTCCTGCAGATTGCAAAATCCAACTCCATTCGCCGTTTTATCAGAACCGCAGAGATTATGGGACGTGCAGAATCATTTGATTTAAGCGCGGCACACATTATCTATCCCTGCATGCAGACTGCTGATATTTTTACATTGGGCGCACACATCACCGAACTTGGGATGGATCAACGGAAAGTCAATATGTTGGCGCGCGAAGTTGGTCCGCTTCTTGGGTATTGGAAGCCTATCGTGATAAGTCACCACATGCTCATGGGACTTCAACAAGGAAAAGATGTGCGGACAGGTCAAGACCTGTCCTTGCGCCACAATAAAACAACTCGCACTATAGAGCTTAAAATGTCCAAGTCAAAACCAGACACTGCGCTTTTCATGACTGACAGTTATGATGATCTGAAGCGTAAAATTGATAAAGCATGGTGTCCAGAAGGGACAGTCAAAGAAAACCCTATTCTTGAATATTGCCGGTATATTTTATTTGAGAAATTTGACTCCATCCCCATTGAACGACCTGAAAAATATGGAGGCAAACTCATCGTCAAATCAGCTGACGAACTTGAGGCACTTTATACCGCAAAGACAATACATCCGCAAGATCTCAAGCATACTGTCGCCATACTCCTTGATAAACTACTCCAACCAATCAGACATCATTTTATTGAAAATAAAAACGCAAAAAAACTCCTTGAGACAGTCAAAACCTACCAAACTACACGCTAAACGCGTCTCGTTACAATATCACTTCATATTCACACTTCATATTCACATTTCATATATATCACAAATGAACGATCGTTTACGAGTGATACATTTTCAAAAAAATCACACTTGTATTCAACCTGTAGTAATTTTACACTGCGTGAGTGCAAAGGTGGAAAAAAGAATCAGAAACAGAGTCAACACAAACTTTCACCCCCTGTTCTGTTGTATCTTTTGTCTTATGCGGGAAAAGTAACACATGAAAAAAGGGGAGAATAATTCCCGCATTCTCATTGTAACGCTCCAAAACACTCATTTTTTATCAGTTATTTTGATAAAATAACCAAAAATTTTTCATCCTCTCCCCTCCCCTCTTACATTAAACGACGTTTATAACTTAGTCAAAAAGTGTGTGTTATTTATTTTTTTTATTAAGCTTCTCTGAGAGGATTTTTACTCAGAAATCATGAAAATAATCTGATAAAATAAAGACGCTTAAAAGGGTTAAAATTCGCCCAAAAACATACATATAACTGTTTATCATAAACTGTTGAATAAATCTTATAATAAAATACTATATAAAAATAATACTATTTTGTAGCTTAAATTTATAAATTTTTTAAGAACAGTATTTTATAGGATATCCTTATAGTTATTTTGTGGTATCCCCTCCCCTCCTCAATATTACAGTAGGGGAGAACAATTAAACATTTGAGAAAGATAATTATGGAATGAAATTCAAACTCGCCTACTGCGGCACTCCTGATTTTTCAGCGCGATTATTAGAAAAACTCTTGATCAACAAAAATCTGGCTGTTGAAATACTTTTTGTTATTACTCAAAAAGACAAACCAGTCGGAAGAGATAAAATACTCACCTCATCTCCTGTGAAGTTAACTGCAAAAAAATATCATATCCCTGTGTATTATCATATGAATGATATTCCTTTATCGCTCTTTTCAACCATTGATCTGTGCATCGTCTATTCATACGGTCAGATAATTCCCGCACAATTCTTGAATGTGCCGCGTCTTGGATTTTGGAATATTCATCCATCTCTTTTGCCAAAATACCGTGGCCCCTCGCCAATCGCCTATCCTCTTTTTCTTGGAGATACGGATACAGGAGTAACCCTCATGAAAATGGATGAAAAAATTGATCATGGCGACATCATCGCACAAGAAAAAGTACCCATAGCTCACTCCGACAAAAGGGCTGATCTTGAGATCAAGCTGACTGACATTGGCTATGAATTGATGAAAAAAACAATCGTTCAACTTACTTCAACAAAATTGACTCATTTTCACCTAAAAAGACAGTCTCATGACTCTGCGACCTCTACTCGCCTTCTCACTAGAAATCATGGTTTTGTGGCTCTGGAAATGATAAAAAAAGCTCTCATAAGTGGAAAAATAACTGACAATCACTTCCCTTCACTCTTGAACACATATCTCACAAAATACCCACGCGAAAAGGTTCAATTTTACAAAAGGACTTTTGACTTTGGACTTTTAATTTTTAATTTGTACAGAGCGCTCTCTCCCTGGCCCGGCATATGGACAAAAGTGATAGTAAACAAACAAGAAAAAAGACTAAAACTGACAGATCTATCATTTGAACAAAACAAACTTAACATCAATCGCGTACAACTTGAGGGGAAAAAAGAAGTTGGTTTTATACAGTTTAATACATCATATAAAATATTTGAAATTAAACCTTGAACAAACTCCCGATAAAATAGCCAGCCAAAGCTGACACCATACCGATCACCAAGATCTCAATCCCCTGTTTTATTCTATTCCGTCCTAAAGTCACATGAGCCTTATAAAAACCCACAATAAATAAAGAAAGCGCAGAAATCAACAAAGAAATAATAATTGCAGTTTTCACCGAGAAGAAGAAAAAAGCAGTAAGCGGAATAAACGAGCCAATGATCGCAGATATCCCCACCCATGCCGCAGAAGACAACCCGTCTTTTCTATTCACCGGCTCAAGCTTCAGTTCATCGTTCATCATCACTTCAAGCCATACTTTCTTATTTGAGGTAATTTTTTGAACAATGCTTTCAAGCTCGTTTCCTTCAAAACCATACCGTCTATAAAGACTTCGTATCTCTTCACGTTCGCCTTCGGGTATATGTTCTATCTCCCATTTTTCCCGTTCATACTCACTCTGATAATAATCAGCTTCAGTGATTTTTGAAGTATAGACGACTGCCCCCATTGAGATACTTTCGGCAAAAGCAGCCGCAAGTCCTGCGACTATAACGATTTTGATATTATCAGTTGCCACGGCAACTCCCAATATTACGCCTAACACATTGACCAATCCGTCTTGTCCGCCTAAAATGATATCGGGAAGATTAAACGAAGTTTTATGCTCTTCACGATGCCTGACTGATTTTTGAATAGCGCGCGTGGTGTGAGCGCTCTTTGCAAGCTCCGGATCACCTTTCAAAAAAGCCTCACGCGCCTTATCCACTCTAGATTTTATCATGATAAAGATATGATACAATTGTATATAACCATTATGCAACTCTCAATCGCCATTGCCGTACATAACGAAGAAAAAAATATCACCCGCTGTCTTCAATCAGTCTATGACTGGGTTGATGAGATTATTATCGTAGACGGAGCGTCAACCGATGACACAATTGGGGCAATAAAAAAATGTGATGTGAAAAATAAAATAAAAATTTTTCATGAAAAAAATGAGATTATGTTTCATAAGAATAAACAAAAGGCAATAGAAAGATGTACCGGAAAATGGATATTACAACTTGATGCCGACGAAGTAGTCTCTTCTGAATTAAAAAACGAAATCCTCGCCATCATAACCAATTCCAACCAATTAAAACCAATTCCAACCAATTCTAACCAACTCCGACCAATCGCCTACTCCATCCCCCGCCTGAATTATTTTTTAGGAAAGCCTCTTAAAAAAGGCGGACAATATCCTGACTATACTATCCGATTATATAAAAACGGAGTAGCGCGCTTCCCCTGTGAGACAGTACATGAACAAGTTGAGATTAGTCAAAAGTCACAAATTAAAAGTCTAAAGTCATCTCTTTTTCATTATCCCTATCCAAACTTCCGTGAATATCTCCGAAAATGGATACAATATTCGTACTTTGAAGCAGATCTTCTTATTGAACAAGGAACAATGCCTTCACTCTGGAATCTAAAAAAATATTTTTTTGTCTTGCCAACATGGTGGTTTTTCAAAACGTATATTCGCCATAAAGGATTTCAAGATGGCTTTGCAGGATTTGTATTTTCAGTTTTTTCATCACTTCGTTTCTTAGTTATCTACGTAGCGCTTGTGGAGAAAAAAACTATTCGCCTCAAATAGTTTTTAACGTATACTTCCCATTTTTTTCAAAATCCACTTCATATATAGGAAGCCCTGAAGCAAGACGTCTCACTGTCTCCATTCGTTGATTATCGGCAATCTGAGTCAGAATATGATACAAATAACCTTCATCTATCTTTAGCTTTTCAGATATATAGGAAATCATCATATGAGCAACCTGTTTTCTTCGCATGTCATCAAGGGTCTGGGTATAGATAAATGCTTTTCCTTCAGGCGCGACAGACCATTCAGATCCTTTCAGGATCAATACTGCGCCTTCTTTATGCCCGTCTTCCAATATGGTATTTTTTGCGCCCTTCCTTTGCGCACGAACAAGAAAACTTTTCACATAATCAACATCTGATTTATCCATTTGATAAGCCAAAGGATCTCCAAAAACTTGATTGATATGTCCACATCCTAACATATCTGTCGGATGATCAGTATCGGTATGAAGATAAAAATGATCATATCCATTGACTGTTGACAGAATAATCTCTTCTATAGACTGATGAGTCAAGCCAAGATCATATTCCCTATTCACCGCTATAATCTCCATTACCAGACCTGCGTCAGCTCCAGGAGTGGCAAGAGCGGGAAGATCCAACCCACTATATCTGCCATCAATACATCGTGTCTTAAATCTATTATCAGAAGTAATACGAAACCGATTTTTTGCTACTAATGGCTCAATCTCTTCAAGAGAAAAAATATGTTTCTCTCCTTTTCTCACATATTTACCTTCCATAAAGGGATAGTATACCCATCGTAGTTGAAATTGTAAAGCAATTTCAACGTACGAAGGGTTATGCCGTCCCGCCTTGGCGGGATTGCAATTTCATCTGAAAGCGGTATATATCACTCTTTTTTACCCTGCGCAAGTTGAGATACATAGGTAACACTTCTATATCAAAACGCCTCACCATAA
>CAYJVA010000029.1:0-9351 GCA_964373465.1 uncultured Gammaproteobacteria bacterium | reverse complement strand
TCATCTTGCGTATTTATTTTCACCCATTCGAACATACTTTTTTTAATCGAGGAAGAAATATGCTCATAGACAATATTTTGAAATCCAGTCGCCAAGTGTATCTCAAGTGTAGCTACTGCGGGAAATTCACTAAAAAGCTCACTCGGCAAAGTAGAAGCGCCGTGTTGAACCGCGCCTCCTAATCCGTATGAATTTCGCGCAACATCGCCAATGTTTTTTAAGACTTTGAAATCAAGCTTGACATCTGCAATCGTACCGTCAGGAAGAGGGATACCTCCATGGCTTGTGCCAGTCTGCACGCTTACCTTGCTTATTTCTTCATGGTTTTTTTCCCCCATGAGTCGCTGATATCCATCCATAAATGCTACAAAATCGTCAACAGTGCTATTTTTTCCTCCAATGTGACCAATTTCACCTCCAATTGAGATAGTAATATCTTTTGGTTGAATTAAACGAATATATTCAGTGAGAAGAGCAGTCATACGATAATTTTCACGTTGCTGATCATCAAGTGATTTTTGAGTAAGATCAACGAGGGTTGATGCATCAATATCTATATTATAGAAGTGAGCATCAATTGACTGTCGTATCAAATCTTTAATTTTTTGAATTTCCTTGTCTGGATTATTTCGGTATCCAAGCGCGCTCAATTGATAATGATCGCCTTGAAGAAATACAGGCCCCCTCCACCCAGCTTTTAAGGCACCAGCCAATACCGCGGTCGTGTATTCTTCTGGAGTTTGATCAGTATAGGAAATCTCCGAACGAGCTATTTCAAATATAAAAACACCGACGTTTTTTTCTTTTGCAAGGGTAAAAATGGCGGTCGCAGTATCATATGTTAATGCACGGATATTAAAAGCAGGGACAGTAAACCCAGATATTTTTCCTTTTCCAATGCCATTTCGGTATAATTTATGCAAAGAAGATGGAAAAATCCCCTGTTCTATCGCTTTCTGATAAATAATACTCCTCGCTTCCTTTTGTAAGTCTGCATGAGGTGAAAAAACTGCCGTATGTATCAGTTCATCAATAGTATTATCTTTCATACAGTATCATACACTTTACACACTCGCTTATCATTTGTCAAGCGAAAAAAATTGCCCTTATTTTTAATTCCAAATTTCGTATTTAAGTCCAAATAATACTCTTATCCCACCATAAATATTATAAAGAAAAGAAAACAAATCATACAAATAAAAAAGTTTTAGTCCAGCAATATGAATAGAGATGTTATTGTACGTTTTGACTTTGGTTTTCCTGACTTCATTCCCTACTAATACTTGTGTATCTAATTTTCTTTTTGGATTAAGGAAGGATTGCTTAATGCCAGCAATAGCCGACGAGACGGGAATACCAATAAATTGAGAGCCTGCAAAATCATATTCAGTAGGATATAAATAATCATTTAGTATCCGTAGTTCAAAAAATTTCAGAAAACGATAGCTAAAATAAGCTTTATTAAACTCGCCTATAAGCAGAAAAGTTATCCCCAAACACTGATCTTTTTTAGCTTCAAACCAAGAAAATCCTGTCTTTGTTTTCCTCTCCAATTGAAACCCATTTTTTTTTAACTTTACAAAAACACAATCTCTCGCTTTTATATCTAAAAGAACATCAACATCGTTTATATGCCGAAAAACTCTCTGAGTATATGCAACTAATAAAACAGACCCAAGCACTCGGTAATTTGCATGACAACTTTCAAAAACTTCTGTCATTGTTTTCAGAGAATTAGCTATTTGTTGCCTTTGAGTATCTGGGGTCATAGAATTTTTTCATTGGAAACCGCTGACAATTTCAAGTTTTTCTTTGGCGGCATAAAAAACTCATGCAAAAACTACTTCTTAAATTTGATTGTTCGGAATATTGACAAAGCAGTTTCTTGGTGAGAAGGAGTGAGATTGCGTCCGAACAAGCTAAATCGGATTTGGTTTCCAAGGTCGCCGAAATAAATACCAGTTGTCCCATTGCCCGTTACCTTTGGCACAACAATTTTTGCTCTCTGACCGCCGATGGTTTCGTAAGTCGCGACATGATTAGGGTCGTTATCGTCTACAAGCGAGCCCGAATACCAACCAAAGTCGAAAAAGAGTCTGGCTCCATCACCAAGAAATTCACCAACGTAAGAATCTTTGCCTTGCAATTTATTAAATTTCCATTCGGGTGGCAAAGACAAAGTAAAGGAGTTCGCATCAACAAACTGCCAATTTGCTGGTGTCCCATTGGCGATAGGTGTGGGTTGTTCATTGGTAACAGGGGGCGTTAACGTAGGTTCTACTGACCGATTATTCAAGGCGAAATATCCAGCCACTCCGACCAAAACAACAACCAATACAATTAACGCTATGTTTGCAAATCCTTTTTGGTTCATATAATTATTATACAAAATTAATTTTCAACTTTATGATTAAAAAATTTTCTTCCCCAAGAAATTAAAATATGGTTCAAGCTGATTGTTTTTCGTCAGGTTTTTTGACTACTTTTATCATGAATACAACTTAAAACCACCACTCTGTTGTGCCGAGGGGCAGAGTCGAACTGCCATCTGAGGTTTTTCAGACCACCGCCGTGACCACCTTGGCTACCTCGGCTTGATTTAGACTTTAGTCGTTAGTCTTTAGTCGTTAGACCTTTGTTGTTAGCACTTAAAGACTTACTTCTGCTTGTTTTTAAATACTTTTGTAATCCACTTAACAGTTTTGAAACCAATTCTACTTGATTCAATATTTGAATTACATCAATTTTATAAAGACGATTAATTATATTTAGAATTGCAATAACCTCAAATAATGATTTTTTTGCTATATTCAAATACCTGCTAAACTCTTTGTCATTTTCTGATCCCGTACCTTCTGCTATGTTTAAACAAACAGAAGTTGCTGATCTTCTTATTTGATCAATTAAATTATTTTTTTCATTGTCTGGTAATCTTTTACATATAGTATAAACAAACTCTAGTAAACTTAATGACTCTCTCCAGACTTTTAATTTTTCAAATTTATACACTTTATGTTATCCCTCAAATGTCTCCTTACTCACGACTCAAGACTAACGACTAAAGACTCACTTTGTGCGTCTGCTTGGATTTGAACCAAGGACTTCCATCTTATAAGGATGGCACTCTCACCGCTGAGTTACAGACGCGCATATTTAATGCTCTTATTCTACTATATTTTACTTACCAGAGAATAACAAAAATGTCTATGACTCAAGTCTCCTGACTAACGACTCACGACTAACGTCTCACGACTAATCTCAAAGTGCATTCGGGGAGAATCGAACTCCCATCGTAGGCTCCGGAAGCCCATATTCTATCCATTGAACTACGAATGCTTGCTCACCGAGTCGGAAGACTTCCTCAATAAAGACAAGGCGTCCTCAAAAGCCTCTTTATCTGATTGATAAGTGAGTATTTTTCTCACTTCATGCTCGTTCATAAACAATGCATCATTCATCTCCCAATCATGATTTTTTGGATCGCCTGATACATATTCCATGAGAAAATAATACACGGTTTTTCTGATCTTTTGGCCTTTGAAAGTATAAAAATACACCACTGGTTTGCCAATTGATGTGATGATACGTGCCTCAACCCCCCCCTCTTCTTTTGTCTCACGAAGAGCCGCACTTGCCATACTTTCCTGCGCATCTAAGTCTCCAATCAATCCTTTAGGAAAAACCCATCCTTTATGCTCTGAATGTTGACACACCAACCACACAGTGTTTTCGTCTTTCGTCTTTAGACTTTTGACTTTAGACCTTAGACTTTTGACTTTCTTATAGACTATTCCTCCTGCTGAGATTTCGCTTTTTATTTTCATGAAGATTAAGTATACTGAAAAATTACTCTAATTTCAGCAAAGCGCCTCGTATCTTTGTACGCTTGAACATAAGATAAAAAAAGAAGAGCGAAAGTATCAGATAAACCAGATTAACCACAATAGACATAATTAACAATGTAAACGGTAGTTGACCAGTCTGTATGAGCGCTCGCATACCCTCAAACACGTATGTGGTAGGGATCATATACGCGACAATCTGCAAAGCATGAGGCAATGCAGATACTGGATAAAAAACCGCACTAAATGGCTGAATAATAAATATAAATCCAAATGCTAATATCTGAGCTTGGGTACCATATCGTAAAATGATTGCGGTAGTTGCGATGCCTAAAGTCCATCCAAAAAGAAGGAGATTTGCTACAAAAGGAATAAGAAAAAACCCAAAAATAAGCAAATTAAAATGGTAAAATATAAAAGCCAGTACTCCCATAACTATGCTAATAAGCCCAATGCGCACCACTCCTAATAATACTGTTGCAGTAAGAAATTCACTTATCCTTAAAGGAGTCACAAAAATATTTAACAGATTTCTTTCCCAAACATCCTCAAGAAATGCCACTGAGACGGCCTTTTGGGATTGATTTAAAAAATTCCAGAAAATAAGCGCACCCAATAAAATGGTGATAAGGTTTACTTCAGCGGTATTTTGCTTTTGAAGATATGCGCTCAAAAATCCCCATACTAAAAGATCCATCACTGGCCAATAAAACACATCCATGAGTCGCGGAAAACTCCGTTGATAAAGATACAAATGCCTCATTAAAAGCGCATGAATACGATGCCATTTCATAATAATTTATGGTTGACTGCGAGCAATGGTAATAAAGACTTCATTTAAATCTTTGCGACCATATTTCTTGATGATATCTGAAGGACTTCCATCATCAACGATATTACCTTTGTTCATGAATATTATTCTTTCGCACAATTCTTCAATTTCAACCATATTATGTGAAGTATACAAAATAGATATTCCTCTTTCTTTTTGAATACGCTTGAGAAGCTTTCTGGTTTTATCTGCGATATCAGGATCAAGTGAAGCAGTTGGCTCATCAAGCAAAAGTAACTTTGGATCGTTCAAAAGTGATTTTGCCAAATTGACTCTCGTCAGTTGACCTGTTGAAAGTGACGATGTCATTTTGGGAAGAAGATCGCCTATCTCAAAAAAATCAGCAAGTTGGATAACCTTTTTTTTGATGTTTTGTACTCCATACAAACGTGCAAATGTAGTCAGATTCTCAATTACTTTCAAATTAAGAGGAAGATTCACATAAGGAGATGAAAAATTGACCTTCCCCAATATTTCTTCTCTCTCTGTTGCTATTGACTTGCCAAATATGCGTATCTGCCCAGATGTAGGAGTAATAATATCTAAAATCATCTGAATTGTGGTAGTTTTTCCTGCGCCGTTTGGACCCAACAGACCAGTGATGGTACCTTCATACATATCAAAGGATATACCATTCACTGCGTTCATTGAATTAAATTCTTTATAGAGCTTGTTTATACTCAAAATTGAATTTTTCTGTTGAGTCATAGTTTAAGTGATAATTCTAATAATATATTGAGTCATTTGCAACACCAAAGCACTCTATGATAAAATAGAAAGTGTATGATGGACTTTTTATTTAATAATACCCCACTGTACTTCATGACTCAAAGTCTGTGGAGAGATGAGGCATTTAGTTATCTTTTGGCCAAAAAAAGCATTATAGAGATTGTACGACTTACCGCTCAAGACTTTAATCCTCCTCTTTATTATATCATCCTCCATTTTTGGATCGCCCTTTTTGGAAAAAGTGAGATAGCTCTTCGCAGTCTTTCACTTGTTTTTTTTGCTCGTACTTTGTATGTGATGTCCTTATTTTTAGATCATATTGTTATCCATGCACATAAGAAGAGAAGGTGGTTATATCTCACTCTTTTTGCACTCAATCCAGGTCTTCTTTACTATGCCTTTGAAGCTCGGATGTATTCACTGTATGCATTCATAGCCACGCTCTCCTTTTATTTCTTTTTAAAAAAGAAAAAAACACCATATCTTATTGCATCTATAGCTGGATTGTATGCCCATTATTTTTTTGTCTTTGTCATTGCGACTCAAATAGCGTTTCAAATAATCATGTACCGTAAAAAATTTCTCGAAAAAAGCACTCACATGATCATTCCTTTCCTCGTATTTCTCCCGTGGTTTATTGCAATTTACCCTCACCTTGCAGCACATACTACTGAATTTTGGATTCTTAAAACGACGCTACCTGATTTTATCCAATCAATTGGTACTCTTTTCACTGGATATGAAAGTTTTTATGAGTATTATAATTATTTTATTATTGCACTTTCCCTTTTCTTGACAGTATTGGTGATTGTCTTGTCTTTCCATTATTTTCACCGTCATAGGAAAAAATACGATCTTTTTGTACTCTTTGCCTTATGGTCTTTTCTTTTCTATATAGGCATTCTTAGTGCTTCTTTTTTTATCCCTCTTTTTCTTTTTAGGTATCTTATCTTTGCTCCAATTGGTTTTTGTCTTTTTTTATCTTATCTCCTTGAAAAAACATCACGCCATACATTTCTTATTCTTATCACTCTCTTATTTATTGTTACTATCCATTATACAGCGCTTGAGTCCTTATATAGAAAAAAGGGAGACGTACGAAAAACAATACGCGAAATAAAAACTATTGCGAGAAAAAATGATCTCATTTATGTTGCTGATCCAACACTTTATTTCACAACTGTATATTATTTTGATGAAAAGAGAATATGGATATATGAACCAGAATCAATCCCTCATTATATAGGAAAAATTCTTATTCCTATTGAGAAAATTACCACTCAATTAACTCTCTATCCCCAAAAAACATTTATATTAACAAGTGATACCCACTATGAAATCAAGGCACTACGATAAAGAAGAATTAATATGATTAAAAAAATGACAACAATACCATCACTACTTATTTTTTCCGTACTCATTATGACTGCGGTATTTATAGTACGCCTTGGCGTTCTCCCTCCCCAAATACCGCTCTTTTACTCACGACTGGAGGGTGATGCGCAAATTACTGATACATGGATGATTTTTCTCCTCCCTACACTTTTGTCTGTTCTTATTGGAACAAATCATTTTGTCACAAGAAAATATTTTAAAGAAAACCATTTTGTTCAAACACTCACTTATTATTTCAATATATCAATAATAGTTATAGTTACATTTATTTTCACCCGTATTATATTTTTAGTTACCTAAAAAACTATATGAACATTGTATGGGCAAGTCTTTGCGCATTTTTTATATCACTCATTTTCACAGCACCAACTATATATATCGCAAAGCAACTTGGTTTGGTAGATGATCCCCAAAAAAGAGCTCATCCTGCTCACATACATAAAGGCATCATCCCACGAGCAGGAGGTATTCCCCTCTACCTCGGATTACTTATCCCCTCGTTGATTTTTATCACCTCTAGTAAAATAATAATCGGAGTACTGATAGGTGGCGGATTAATTATACTCGTTGGCTTACTTGATGATTTTTATGATATATCGCCTTATATTCGCTTTTTTCTCAATATCATAATCATGAGCGTCGTTATTCTTTTTGGATTAGGTATTCCATACATAAGCAATCCCCTTGGAGGTGTCATTCAACTCGATTCATTCAGACTCACCATCAACCTGCTCGGAACACACACCTTCCTGGTATGGTCAAACATTGTATCAGTATTATGGGTTGTGGCATTGATGAATTTCGTCAACTGGAGCAAAGGAGTTGATGGTCAGATGCCGGGGTTTGTCCTCATCACGGCGATCTTCTTAGGACTGCTTTCTTTTCGCATCCCTGCTCATCATATCGCAAAAGAATCAATTGTCTTACTTTCATTTATCACTGCAGGATCCTTTGGGGGATTTCTCTTATGGAATATGTATCCTCAAAAAATAATGCCTGGTTATGGAGGAGGATCGTTCGCTGGATACATACTCGGCATTTTATCTATTTTATCTTTTGGAAAAATAGGCATTGTGGTACTTATTCTTGCCGTTCCATTGGTAGATGCCTGTTATGTCATGGTTCGCCGATTAAAAAATCGGAAATCTCCTTTCAGAGGAGACGCTCTCCATTTTCATCACAGACTGCTTCAGATGGGATGGGGAAAGATGAGAATTGCCTTATTTTATTGGATAATAACGTTTTTTTTTGGACTCTCATCTTTTTTTCTCTATGGTATGCAAAAAGTCCTTGCCATCGTCATGGTCGCATGCGCTCTTGGTTTTTTCATCATCATAACTGAGAGATTAAAAAAATAAGGATATCAAAAAATCACTACTCTGATTTTTTCACTACTGTATATTGCGCAGATATCCACCCTTCTTTGCCTTTTTCATATTCTATTTTATACCATCCATTTTTCTCTTCAAGAACCGTGAAGGTATCTTTTGGATTTACTTTTGCCGATTCAGATGCAGAAAGAGAAGGCTCTTCGCGGACGCGAAGCCATCCTGTGGGTGTATCTTTCACCTCCACGATAATTTTATTGTTTAGTGCGCTTGATGTTGCTGATTTGTCATTGTTGGTCAACTGTTGAGTGGCGCTTGCGGTGGCATCTTCATCTGCAATATCTTCAATTTTTTTTTGTGACTGATCAAGTGCTAATTTGAATTTAACCGATGTACGAAAGAAAGGTTCGATATTCACCTTATGTGTACGTCTGAAAAATCCAGGCACATATACCGAGAGCTCATGCTCGCCCTTTGGAACATCACTTAAGATAAGTGGCGCAATACCTTTTTCATCATTATCCAAATACACAATACTTCCGCCCGGCTCTGTCTCAACTTCAATCTCCCCTACATCCTTTTTTTTGGAAGATGCCGACATTTTAATGATGTTAAAAATCACTCCTGCTGAAGTAAGATCGCTTGCTCCAAGCTCACGATCAACAAAAGTCAATGCGTTTTTATAGATAGTTATTTTCCCCTGCCAAGAAACCACGTCATTTGCAGTCCCTTCAGGAATAAGCTTTAAAATATATTCTCCGGACTCTGCAATCTCCTCATAGGGAGTTTTTCCTACTGGCTTATCATTCATAAAAACGCTTGCTGATGGCGATGAGAGTATTTTAAGTTTACCTTCTGAAGATTGCTTATCAAGTATAAAAAATTTGATAGCCACTCCAACTCCAAATAATACAATAAGCAAAAACAATATCACAAGTTTCTTTTTCATATGAAGAATAATAACTTAAAAGTAAAAAATCTGCAACTCATTAACCTTTTTACTTTTAACTTTTAACCTCTACTTTTAACCTCGGGGGTTAAACGTATCCTCTTGAAAGCCAAAAATATCATTTTTACTTCTTTTGGACTAAACATTATATACACAATCAGCTGAATACTCAAAAATCAACTTTTAATTATAAATAACTATCAAACCAGAGAGCATGACACGTATATACCGCTTTCAGATGAGATTGCAATCCCGCCAAGGCGGGACGGCATAACC
>CAYJVA010000028.1:0-9520 GCA_964373465.1 uncultured Gammaproteobacteria bacterium | reverse complement strand
CAATTTGAAGATGTTGAGACGGGTTTAAGACGAGAGTCATATGAAGAGTTGGGAATAAAAGATTTACAGATAATCAAGGTTCTTCGCGTGTGGCATCTTTTTCGTGGATCAAAAAAAGCTAAAAACGAACTCATAGGAATTACGTATCATTGTAGGACTACACAAGAAAATATCAAGTTATCAAAAGAGCATTCTCAGTATCAATGGATCGCTCCTGAAAAAGCTCTCAAAATCATTCAGGTAGATGGTATTAAAAAAGATCTGATACAGTTTATAAATATGATATAGCAGTGCTTATCACTCCGACTTATGACGTTCCTCTTGGTGGGCGGTTATTTTAATTATCTACACCCTTGGTGTGTGCGAATTTTTTGTATTGTGCTTATGAGAACTGATGTTATATGTATATTTTATTATACTAAGTACTATGAATATATCGCAAAAGACCGATTTTTTACACTCAATGTCTTTTTTCCAAGATTTAACTCATGGAGAAGTTACTACAATCGCACAATATGTTGAGGAAAAATTATTTGAGGAGAAAGATATCTTAATACAGCAAGATGATTTTGCTGAGACAATTTATTGTATTTATGATGGATTGGTACGTGTATATCGAATAACAGAAAGTGGTACAGAAGCACATATTGCTCTTTTGGGAAAAGGAGAACTTATTGGCGAGATGGCGTTCATTGAAAAGAAGCCAAGATCCGCTTATGTTCAGGCTATTAAAAAAACGCTGACTTTTTTACTAACAAAAAAAGCAATGAATGAAATTTTTAAAAAACATACGTGTTTAGCGGTTTGTTTTATGAAACAATTGTCTGGACGTATAAGACTGACAGATTATCTTCTTGAGGAAATGCACTCAAAAAATTTAACTGAACGCACATGGGATATTCTTTATGTATTATCGCGTTATTTTCCTACTAAAAAAATTCCTTTTTCTCATGAAGAACTTGCTACAATTATTGGCGCAACGAGACCGCGTGTCAGTGAAGTGCTTACTTCTCTTCGTAATAAAGGAAAAATCAGAGTAGGCAAGCGTCTCATTGAAATAATATAACTTGTGTTCTTCAGAGAACTGCATTAACAAATATCTTCTTTTACACTCAGCTTTATGAATAGAGAATATGAACTTTCTTTTGATTTTAAAGAAGGTATTTTGAAAGAAGCTGTAAATAAGGGAGTTGTCTATGCCCTTGCTTGCATAGAGAAAAAATGTCACCACGAAAATTTTCAATCTCACAATCTTCCATATCACAATACTGTTCATACAGTGAATGTCATTGAGCGAACCAAAGAAATATTGTCCGCAATAAAAAAAATTTCTCATGTATCACTATCAAACCATGATCTATTGATTGGTGTATTTTCCGCTGCATTTCATGATATCATTCAAAAATGGAGCACAGAAGAAAAAGTATGCGGAGTGAATCAAATGGTGATAAGACGGCGTATTTCAAATCTAAGCGAAAAAGAAAGCGAGCGTAAAGCATTTCAATTTATGTCATGGGTCAACAAATCTTATAAAAGCGACGTTTTTACTTTCAAAGATGCATGTTTAATTCATGAAGCAATAGAAGCGACTATCCCCGAGTGGGATGTGAGCTTGAAAACAGTAGTACAACCGAATTTGCACAAAAAAAGTTCCGTTATTGCTCTGACTGTGGCACTCTCGGATATCAATACTGCGGGTTATAGTGGAGCAAGTTCAGACATTTATAAAGATGAAGGGAATAGAATTTTTAGAGAAAATAATATAGATATGCTTACTTTATTTTTAAGACAGGGTAAATCTTTTCCTATGAATTTCTATAGAGAACGTATATTGAATTGGTCTTCCTTACAGATAGATTTTGCCAAAGGAAGAAAAAAAATGTTTCCTGAGGAGATTGCAGGATTGCCAGATGATATATTGTCTACGGTGGCAGGATTTTTTACTCGATTTGATCAAACCATAGATGAAGCGGAAAAAAGGTATGAAATGCGAAAGCATATGTGCTTTGAAGATTTGATAAGAGATGTGGGATATTAGCATAAAATGTATCTATACCCTCAGGGTGTGAGGTATTTTTATGGAGTTGGTGTGGAGGTTGGAGTTGGCGATGGGGTCGGGGTTGTCTGCGGGCTTGGACTTGGTGTTATTTTTGATTTTTCAGATGTGGGAGTTGGGGTGGTTTCGTATTTTTTGCCTCCTGTTGTGATAATGATGTCATATTTATCTGATTCGTCAAGCGATTGTGAGTCAACGATCGCCTGTTCCAATAAGGAGGAAATCTCTTGAGCAACTCCCTTAGATGTAGTTTTTGCTTTGATAGTCGTAGTCGTTGTTGCAAATTCGTCTGCATTTCCTGTCTCAATAGTATTGGATACAAATCCATTTTTAGTCAGAATCTCAACGACGGATCCCGCTTGTCCAGGAGTGCCTGTGCCATTGAGCACTTTTATTTTGATTAATTTTTTGTCAATGGTTGGCAGTGGAGGCGTTGGCGAAGGCTCTGGAGGAGTGGTTGGTTTGGTTATATTCGTCTCAACCTGTTTTTTTTCAGTTTTTTTGGTTTGCAATTTTAGTATGAAAATTCCTGCGACCACAAGAACCGCTATGACTACAGCTCCGAAAATCACTGTTGCTTTTTTGTTAGCTCTTTTTGGTTGATCAAGAGAAGTTGGTATGAACTCATTCATTATGCATAATTATACCATATATTAAAAAAAAGAAAATAACATATTTTTTTGATAGATATGTTTTCGTTTTATGAAAAGGAATAAAAGAATCAGAAATAATAAAAATGATGTGATAGCAAATAGAGTAAAATCTTTCTTATTTATTTTATCTGTTTTTTGTGCTTGATCAACTCCCAACACAGATTCTCCTGTATGTTGGAGTACCATTGGTTTTGAGGAAAATAAAGATGACACACTATTTTTTGCGATAGATGAAAGGAGGAGTGTTGGTGTTGGTGTTGGTATTGGTGTTGGTGTATGAGTTGATGTTGGTAAAAGAAAGGATGTTTGAGATGTTGAGATAGTGGGAGGAGGAGTATTGGTCGGGATCATGGTTGGTGTCGGAGTGCTTGAGGGAATAAGTGATAGTGTTGGTGAGGGAGTTGCAGTCGGAATAGTTGAGATGATATCAAAAGAAATAGTTTGTACTTTCTCAGTGTTCCAGCCTTTATCAACAGAGTAGTATTGGATCGTATGGTGTCCTTCGTCAGTATAGGTTAGAGGCGTCGTGTATCTATCCCAGTCATGAGTATTATCTTTGACTAAGGTATACTCTACTCCCATTCCTCCTTGGTTATCTTGTGAGGAGAGGGTTAAGAGTGTAGAAGAGAGATAGGTTGAATTCATATATGTATCTCCAGTAAGAGTAGAGTGAGTGGTCGGTGATATGGTATCTTTTCTTTGTGCCATGAGGGCAAATGAAGTCAGATGATTAAGTTGTGCGCTTAAAATCTGATTGGTGGTATCATGATGTGTCGTCAACTCTTTATTCCAATTCAATCCATCTTGACTTGAATAGATGGCAATACTGTTAGTATCTATATCCGTAGTATCTAATCCTTTATATACCATCTGGAGA
Organism: uncultured Gammaproteobacteria bacterium; assembly: GCA_964373465.1. GTDB lineage: Bacteria > Patescibacteriota > Microgenomatia > UBA1406 > HO2-37-13b > DATDVH01. The sequence continues at coordinate 5,934 of CAYJVA010000028.1, read as the reverse complement.
GTAAAGTGCTTAGTAAATGATGAGATGATATTGCCAAGAAGATCAGTCACGGTGATGACCAGACCAGCTCCTATGGGACGAAGTTGTGCTGATGGTTCAGAGGTGATTGGTTCAACTGAGAGTGAGATGATAAGGTCTTGCGATACTGCCCCAGCTGGGAAATTAAGCGAATATCTTCCCCCAGCAAATCCAAATAAACCTCCATTTTTCCCCAATGTGGCAGATGATGTCAGGAGTTGAGTAGTCCAGAGATATGAGCTTTTTGATCCAGTGCGTGATATATTATTTTGTTTTTCTTGATCATTGAGAAAAAAAGAATAGGTTTCCCATGGATCTTGATTTTTAGATTGCCATCCAAATGGATCAATCATACCGTCTGGTATATTGTCTGAGAAATTACCATCGTGATTTTTATCAGAGACTACACCAAAATGTATATGAGCTCCCTGTACTCCTTGTGGCCAGACATTACCTGTGGCGCCTACTTTACCTATGATTTGTCGTGTATTCACCCAGACTTTCTGGTTGGGAGTGGCGACGATGAGTCCATCTTTTTGCATGTGCATATATCTGGTCTGATAGCCATTCTGATGATCAATGACTATCATATTCCCACACGCTGAACATGAGTTGATATATGAGGCATATCCTTCTGCGGCTGAGAGGATTGGTTCATCTATATGGACTTGTGCGATATTACTGTAGTCATAGCCGTCGTGAGAGGAGTATGGAAAGTTTCTTCTAGTAATATCTTTAAATTGAATAATTGATCCTGATGTTTCTTCTGGTTCCTTCAACCCACTACTTAACAATGGATATTCATGATCAAAATATGATGCCATAGAGAGTGCCGCATCAGTGAATGACATATTTTTTGCTTTATAATCCCAGGGAAGATCAAGAAAAGGAGTGGGAGGAGGAGTATCTTTGATATTAATATTTACTATATAAAGAGGAGAGATTGTTTTCTTGGTTGAACACCAATTCATCAGATATACGCCAACATTATGTTGTTTGCCTTTCATGAAAAGGTGTGTAATATTCAGAGGAGCTGATGAGGGATGAAAGATAATGCATTGTTCTTCTCCATAATGAGTGAAATATGATGGTAATGCGCTGTCAGTCGGCTGTACTCCAAACTTCACTGCGTCTCCGATATTCACGTCTCCTGTCCCGTCCGGAGTACTACTGAGGACAATATCTCCTGATTGATAATTCACAACTGTATTTTGATAGAAAAAGACATAACCAGTCGTATAGGAATACGTACCTTCAAATCCTTGAGTGACAAGGTATGACTTGGTTGACGCATGAGAGGGAAAAGCAATGAGTAAGAAAATATAACTGAGAACAAAACATAGCATTATGTTTTTTTTCAAAAAATTCATTCTTTTATTTTACTGATGAAGTGGTATGAATGTCATTGACAGGAGTGTCAATATACATTTATGGTATGTATTGGAATGAGTGAGCTATGGTATCAAGGTCTGAGAAGAGGGTGGGAACTGAAGTTGAAAGAGAATATATTGCAAAATTTTTATACAAATAATACGTTATTTCTCCATTTTTTGGCCCTCCAATATATTTGATGCTAGTTTTCAAAGTATCTAATTCATTAATTTTTAATTTATACTTACTAAGTATTTCTAATTTGTTTTTAATTTGGAAATCATTTAGGAATGTTTCAATACTATCAAAATTAGTTCCAACTCTACTTACAATAATATCTCCTTTTTTATTATGTAACATTACAGTGATTTGTTTATCATCAATCGCATATTCTGCAGGAACAAGAATGGAGAATTTGAGTATTGAAGAATGATACCAGCGATCATTGACAGGGAATTGCGCTTGATAGTTAGTGATTTGTTTAGGTAGGCTATTGGCTATATAAGACGTGATAAATAAAACTATGATTGAGAGAGCAAAAATAATTCCCAATATCCTTAATCGGTTCTTTCTTTTTTTCTTTTTCATAGTTGATTGAGAAAGTGTACAGATTTTGCGAAAGGATTACAATATACCGCTTTCATATATGCTATGAGAACATATTTGAGAAAAGAAATCAAGTGTTATTTTTGCAATTTCATTAACGAGGGATATGAGTCCCAAACTTTTGTCATCGCGAGACTACGCAGTGGTCGTGGCAATCTCTTAAGGTTGTTTTGCTTGAGCTCGCAATGACCATTCCTTGTCAAATCCTGAACGATTACTCATACGGCGGTTGACAATAGGAAAAATCATTTGTTATACTCTTTACACATAAGCGGAGTAGTGTACGGTTGCACAGGAGGCTCATAATCTCCTAGACCAGGTTCAACTCCTGGCTCCGCAACAAAAGAAAGTCAAAAGTCTAAAATCTAAAGTTAAAAGTATTTTTAATTTTTGACTTTTAACTTTTAATTTATCTCATGCCCACTCATAATTTTTTACTTTCTATCATCATTCCTGTATATAACGAGGGAAAAAATATTGAACCTTTGATCAAAAAACTTATTGCGGTATCCGCCAGATATTCGTATGAAATACTCTTTATCGATGATGGATCAACTGACCATACCGTTGATGTGATAAAAAAAATAGCGACAACTAATCATGCGATCAAACTCATCTCCTTCACCCGCAATTTCGGCCATCAGATGGCGCAAACTGCAGGATATGAAAAAGCTCGGGGGGATTGCGTCGTGACTATTGATGCGGATTTGCAAGACCCCCCTCAATTAATAGAGACGCTCATTGAACAATGGAAAAAAGGCTTTAAGATAGTCTATGCAAAACGAGAAAAACGGGACGATTCATGGTTCAAGAGGTGTACTGCGTATTTTTTTTACCGAGTCATTAATTTTTTGTCAGATACGCCCATACCAGAGGATGTTGGTGATTTCAGATTGCTTGACAAGTCAGTTGTCCAATTTTTAAATACACTTCCCGAAAGGTCGCGATTCCTCCGAGGTCTTGTAGCATGGGCTGGATTTTCATCAACTCACATCTCATTCATCAGATCTAAGCGTCATGCAGGTCAGACTCATTATCCCTTGACACGCATGGTTAATTTTGCGCTTGACGGCATCACGTCATTTTCTACCAAACCATTAAAACTTGCTTCGTATGTAGGATTTCTCACATCAACTGTAGGAATTGTTGGCATTATCTATGCTCTCTACAGAAGATTTTTCCTTCCTCATGAATACTGGGTTACAGGCTGGACTGCACTTTTTGTCGCAGTTATGTTTTTTGGAGGCATTCAACTGCTGACGATTGGCATCATTGGCGAATATATCGGTAAAATGTATCAGGAGATTCAAAGACGTCCGCAATTTTTGATTAAAGATACTGTCAATGTCTCATGAAATATATAGGGCTTGCTTTGGTTGCGCTTGGGGTTGCGTTTCTTGTCTTCTCACTTATTTCTTTCATTGAGAGTCAAAATGAATTTCATTCTCCTATTCCACTTGAAAAAGGAGTAAAAATCATCATTATTACTCCAGAGAAAGGAAGTTAAAAGTCAAAAGTCTCAAGTTAAAAGTATTTTTGACCCCGATTAAATCACGTTGACTTTGGACTTTTGATTTTTAACTTTTAATTTCCTACGGAATAGTGAGCTTTAGAAGTGGTCCAGCAGGTCCTTTTCCTCCTAAAAATAAGACGTCAATGATGGTGAGTATCAAAAATGCAGATATGAATATAACCGTACCAATCACCGCATACCGAAGCGTTCCTTGGGCTTTTTTCAATTTTTCAGGGTTACCTCCTGAGGTAAGATATTGTAATGATCCGATGATAAACATGATAAAAAGCGTGACCGTGATAAGCGCAGTTGATGCAACTAAAATGTTCGCAAACACAGTCTCCAGACATTTGAGAGTCGGCACATCATTGACCTGACAATCAGGTGGCCATGGCTTAATTTCCATGAAGTTATTTTACGAAAAAATTTAAAAAAGTACAATCTGAATAAAAAAGAAGTATATTACTTATTAATAATGCTTGAATTCAGGAAATTCAATATTATCTGTAATACCTAATCCTATCTTAAGAGTTTTTTCTAAAAGTGCTACAATAGCAAGCACCGAAACTATGACAATCAAACCTACCACAGCTGCTTGTATCTTATCCCGTGCTTTATCTACACTCTCTTTATTACCTCCTGATGTGATCCAAGCCATGCCACCAAGTAATAGATAAATAAGTGCTAAAAGACCAGCAACGATAAAAAGACCTCTAATAACAAAGGTAATAATATCTGTAAGATCTAAATCTTGTAAATTAGCTGGTAAAGTTGCCTTACCCAAAGGAACTGTATTCTGTGCAAGTAACAAAAAGGAATTTAACATATCTTATTCTCATTGTAAATGAAAAATAAAGCTTGTCAAGGAGCATTTGACTTTTCATTCTCATCTGGTATACTATAAGATTATTACGTTTAATTGATAAAGTAATTTTTAATTTAATTTTAATTTGACTTTAATTTTTTATATTTTATATTTTACTTTTAACTTTTAATTTTTGACCCCGATGTAATCGGGGTTGACTTTTAACTTATTTATGGAAGGCCTGAACAGAATCATTTTTCTCGTACTCGGTCTCGTTGCTGTTGTTATATTTTTTGCAGTCCTCACCGGACGGATCAATCTCAAAGGAAAATTACCGACATTCTCAGACGGCGCACCCAAAGAGACCATCACGCCAAAAACCTCTCCCTCTCCGACCCCATCAAGTCAAAATAAAAATAATGCTCACACTACTCAAAACAAACCATATACGACTATCACCAACAAAACAAATTCAACCACAAAACCACTCACTACAATCCCCGCCACAGGCATCTCTGAATTTTTCTTCGCTCTTGTATTCGTACTTCTTGCGATAGGCGTGTATATGAAGAAGTGGCAATAAATATCTTCCCACGGTATAATGAAAGCATGCGAAAAATACTACTCCTTTTTATCATAACTCTCTTATTTTTTATGTATGGGGTTGGCGCATCAAGTGATGAGATTGATGATATCTCATCTCAACTTGACAAACTCAAACACGATCTCACTGAATCCCAGAAAGCAACCACCCCGCTTGAAAGTGATGTGAAGCGACTGAAAAAACAAATTGATGCGATCAAAAACCGCATCATATTTATTGAAAAAGAAGTAGTCAAAAAGCAACAAGCAGTAAATATAGGAGAGTCTGCATTGCTCTATCAAAAAGCATTATTTGATGAACGAACAAGGATGTACTACATAAACAGTCTCAAATCAAGCGACGCATTGATCGTTCTTTTTACCTCGCCCCATCTCCCGTCATCAGTCAATAATTTTTTTTATCAAAAAAAATTAGTTGATCTGGATAAAGAAACCATCATCAAATTGGTACTACGAATCAAAGATCTTGAAGAAAAAAAACGCTCTCTTGAATCTGAAAAAACACGACTTGCTCTAGTGAAAACAGAGGTAGATACGCAATCGCAATTTTTGGAAGGCGAGATCACAAAGGCTAAAAAATACCAATCCGAACTCTCTTCTAAAATCGCCTCACTGAGTGCACGCCAACAACAATTGATCGCAGTCAAACTCTCAAGCTTAAATCTTCCCACCAGCTTAGGAGCAGGACCCCTTTATTGTACTGATGATCGCTCACTTAATCCAGGTTTTTCTCCCGCATTTGCTTTTTTTACCTTTGGTATTCCTCATCGAGTAGGGATGAATCAATATGGCGCTTTGGGAAGATCGCAAGCAGGACAATCATATCAGGATATTCTCCGCTCCTATTACGATGGCATCAATTTTGAAAAACGCGATGCTAACATGCGCATCAAAGTACAGGGTTATGGAGAAATGGGGCTTGACGAATATATGCTCGGCATATATGAAATACCCGAAAGCTGGCCTATGGAAGCTTTGAAAGCACAAGCAGTCGCCGCACGCTCATACGCGCTCTCCT
>CAYJVA010000027.1:0-9624 GCA_964373465.1 uncultured Gammaproteobacteria bacterium | reverse complement strand
TTTCTTCACAATGACAGTCTGTATATTTGAGTTAGGAATATAGACAAAGTGGCCATCTGCGTCACGCAATAGAGTAGTCCTCAAAGTGATTTTGTATACTACTCCTTCAAAAGCATCTATCTTGATCGTATCACCCACATTGAATTGATTTTCAAATAATATGAAAAAACCAGCGATCAGGTCCTTGACCAAAGTCTGGGCACCAAATGATATGGCAAGTCCTAGTATCCCTGCACCAGTTAAAAGAGGGGTGATATTAAAACCAAGATAAGTGATTGACGCCAAAATAGCACTAGTGAAAATCGTGATTGATATAATATTTTTTGAGATACTCTCCAATGTATCAACGCGTTGAATATGGAGGGGCTTATTTGTTTTGCTTTTTACTTTCTGAAATAATGTTTTCAGAAGCGAACGTACGACTGTAGATCCTATATATGCACCGATTAAAGTAATGAGAATTTTGATTATGATATATATCATGGTTTATTTTAATATTGTTTTCCTTCTCTTTCAATATAGTCGCCTGTCTCAGGATTGATGACAACCACGTCACCGACTTTGATAAAAAGAGGCACGAGCACCGACGCCCCATTTTCTAATACGACTGGTTTTTTGGCATGAGATACAGTGTTACCTTTTATCGCCTCATCCGCCTTCACGACTTTCAATCGTACTGATTGAGGTGCGCGAAGACTGATTGCTTCTCCATTATAAAGAAGTATAAACAATTTATCGCCTTCTTTGAGATATTGGGCGACATTCCCTGCACGTTCAAGAGGAAGTTCAATCTGCTCATAGGTGCGTTCGTTCATGAAATAAAGCTGTTGCGTATCTTTGTAGAGATATTGCATCTCAATAGTATTGATATCAACTGTCTCTATAGTTTCGTTTGATTTGTAGGTCAGATCCATGGTTTTTCCGCTTTTGATCTCTTTGACACGTGACCGCATCAGAGCAGATCCTTTACCTGGAGCGTAAAACTCTGCCTTTTCTACTCGCCATATTATGCCATCTTTCATGATAAACTCTCCCTTTTTTATATTCCCCGCATTGATTTTCATAGTAAAAAAGTATATCAAACTATGTACTATTTATCAATTTCATCTGTCCTATATCATCACACCCGGCGAAAACCATAGCCAATCTATCAAAACCGATTGCCATGCCAGCGCAGGGAGGTAAACCTTTTTTCAACGCGTCAATAAAACCCCAATCAGTGGGATGTGTGATTTTCCCCATCTCTCTTCTTTTTTTTTCTTCAATGAGAAAACGTTTTCTTTGTTCCTTCCAATCAGTCAATTCAGTGTACGCATCTCCGAGTTCAATACCTGAAATATAAAACTCAAACCGTTGCGCTGTCACTCCATCGCTCTTTAATTTTGCCAGAGCCGCCATTTCTTTGGGATAATCATAAATGATAGTTGGTTTTCCATTCATCCCCAAACATGGCTCCACCTCTTGTGTATATATAATACTGAACATATCTTCGTACGACTTATGTGTGATTGAATATTTTTTTTTCTCTGCTTTTTTGAAAAATAATATCTGATCAAATAATTCATCATGATCTATATCTGCATACTGTTTGAATGCTTCCGCAACGGAAATTTCTTCCCATGGCGCATCAAAAACAACATTTTTACCCCGTATTTTTATCTTTTTATTACCTAATACCTGTTCTGCTATATGCGAAAAAAGTTCTGTGGTTTCTTTTTTGAGGAAATGATAATCAGTATTCATCTTATAGAATTCCAATATGGTAAATTCAACATTATGAAGACTACTTGTAGGTTCGCTATTGCGAAAAGATTTTCCCAAATAATAACAATCTCCTATACCTTCAACAAGCAATCGTTTGATAAAAAGCTCAGGAGAAGGAGTAAGAAATAAATCTTTTTTTTTATTCAGAAACTGAAACTCTGTTTTAAATACTTCCACATATGACTCAGGGATAAGCGCCGAAGACAACAAAGGAAGATGAAGTCGTAGGTATTTTTTCTTCTCAAAAAAATCATGTGTTGCATTTTCTATCTGAAGATATTTTTTATAAAAAGGAATATGGGAAAGAGTTGCAGTGATATTCATTACATCATTTCTTCTTCAAATTCTTCCAAAAGTTTTTTTTGTCGTGATGATATTCTGCTGGGGACTGTGATAGTAAAAACTATATATTGATCTCCTCGTTGATGTGAGTTTGGATAGACGATCCCTTTTCCGCGAAGACGCATGGCAGTCCCTGATGCGGTACCGGGACGAACCTTGACTTTGATAGTATCATCAATACCAGGAACACTTATGACGCCACCCATGACTGCAGTCGCATAAGATATGTTAACTTCACTATATATATCTTGCCCTTCTCGCTTAAATCTGGTATCGTGAGCAACAGATATAAGTAAATCAAAATCACTGAATCTAATACGCATTCCATTATCAATCCCTGCGGGAATTTTAATAGACTTTTGCTTTCCTTCAATCTGTACTTCTTTTGTCACGCCATGTACTGCCTCGTCAAATGAGATCGTGATCTGATAGGCAGGACGGCGTTGACGTGATTGAGAAGATCTTCCACCAAAACCAAAAAATTGTTCAAATATCTCAAATGGGTCAGTTCCTCCCAGATCAAATCCTTCAAATGGCGATCCACCTGATGACGTGTAGGTATAGGTAAAAGGACTTCCTTGATAATTCTGCTGACCTCCTCCAGACGCCCTACCATACCCACCTCGTGCAAATGCTTCATGACCCACTTGGTCATACATATTTTTTTTCTTAGTATCAGATAATACTTCGTACGCTTGATTGATTGTTTTGAATTTTTCAGATGCTTCTGCTGTTTTATTACGATCTGGGTGCCATTGTAAAGCGAGTTTTCGGTACGCAGATTTTAATTCATCAGCGGTCGCATTTCTGGAAACGCCCAATATAGAATAATAGTCTTTCATTTTAGATTTAGTTTACTACTTCACCTTCTTCGACTTTTTTGTCGTCAGCCTTTCCATCCCCATCTGTCGGTGGTTTTTTTTCTGCTTCTCCATTATGTGGTGGCTGACCCTGAGTTCCTTTATTTGCCATATATTGACTTATCTTCTGAAGAGAATCTGAAAGATCTTTTATTTTAGCTTCAATCTCTTCAGCTGTGCTTTTTTCCAATATCTCTTTGAGTTCTTTACTTTTTTTCTCAATGTCTTCTTTTACTTCTTTTGGCACTTTATCTCCAGCGTCTTTCAAAGATTTTTCTGCTGTATAGATCATAGAATCTGCTTTATTACGCGCCTCAATCCGCGCTTTTTCTTTCTGATCCTCTTCAGCGTGCTTTTCAGCATCTTCTTTAATCCGTTCAATCTCTTCTTTTGTGAGACCCGTTGAACCAGTAATCTTGATGCTTTGCGCTTTGCCTGTTGCCTTGTCTTTGGCAGTGACAGTCAGAATACCATTCGCATCAATATCAAAAGATACTTCAACTTGTGGCACTCCCCGTGGAGCAGGAGGAATACCATCAAGAATGAATCGTCCAAGCGATTTATTGTCTTTCGCGAGCGGTCGCTCTCCTTGAACAATATGTATCTCCACTTGTGTCTGATTATCTGCCGCAGTTGAGAAAACCTCTGATTTTGATGTGGGGACTGTCGTATTACGCTGTATCAATGGAGTCGCAACGCTCCCCAATGTCTCAATCCCCAAAGTCAGTGGAGTCACATCAAGAAGTACAACATCACGAATATCCCCCGTGATAATACCTGCTTGAATTGCGGCTCCGATCGCTACCGCTTCATCTGGGTTAACTGACCGATTTGCTTCTTTGTTAAAATATTCTTTTACCTTCTCTGCCATCTTTGGCATTCGTGTCATACCCCCGACAAGAATCACTTCGTTGATATCTGAAGTTTTGATTTTCGCATCCTTCAAACAAGCCTTGACTGATTCAAAGGACTTGTCAATTAAGTTACCAACCAGTGATTCAAATTTAGCTCTTGTCAATTTCATGACAAAGTGAAAAGGTTGACCATCTTTCACGGTGATAAACGGAAGATTGATCTCAGACTCCATGGAAGATGAAAGCTCTACTTTGGCTTTTTCTGATGCATCGCGAAGTCTTTGCAAAGCCTGACTGTCTTTGCGCAGATCAATACCATTTTCTTTTTTGAACTCATCTGCAAGATAGTCCATGACTGTTTTATCAAAATCATCTCCACCAAGATGCGTATCACCATTAGTTGCTTTTACTTGAAATACTCCCTCTCCTAATTCAAGAACAGTGATGTCAAAAGTACCACCACCAAAGTCATATACGACGATATGATGTGTTTGTTTTTTATCCAATCCGTATGCAAGTGATGAAGCCGTTGGTTCATTGATTATCCGTATGACTTCAAGTCCTGCGATCTCCCCGGCTTGCTTGGTGGCTTGACGCTGGGCATCGTCAAAGTATGCAGGAACGGTAATGACTGCTTTATCTACTTTGTCTCCAAGATAGGCTTCAGCATCATCTTTTATTTTTTGCAATATAATCGCTGATATTTCCTGCGGAGTATATGTTTTACCTGCGACTTCAACGACTGCCATACCGTCTCTTCCTTCTTTAATCACATAAGGTAGCCATTTTTTATCGTTTTGCACAGAAGGATCAGCATATTTCCTTCCCATCAATCGTTTGATGGAAAAAATAATACTTTTTGGGTTGATGATCAATTGTCTTTTTGCGACATCACCAACTATCCGTTTGATAGGATCCACCACAGAAGGAATCACATTACGTCCTTCTTTTGAATGAATGACTTTTGCTTTTCCTCCTTCCATGACCGCCACACATGAATTAGTTGTTCCAAGATCAATGCCGACTGTTTTTGCCATAGTATATTGTTATATAAATGTATAATGAAAACTAATAAATTTATTCTGCTTTTTTCTCTACCTTCACGCGAGCAGGTCGTATGACCTCATCGTAAAGCGTATATCCTTTTCTCACTACTTCAATAATAACATTGTCTTTGACTCCTACCACTGCTTCAACACATTCTGCAGTATATGGATCGAATGGTTTTCCAACAACTTCAAGTTCTTGTATTCCTTCTTGAAAAAGAATTTTTATAAACTTTTCTTTGACTAATTGTAAACCCTTATCCTTAATAAATACACTTCCTTGCTCTATGTCGTCCAACACATCAAGGAATTTTAAGAGAATTGCTTTTGTTGCTTTTTTTTGCGATGTTGTATATGTCTGATAGGTTCTTCGTTCTAAATTGTCATAATCTGCCAATGCGCGCATATAGTTCTGTTTCCATTTGTTTACCTCATCTTTCAATTCTGATTCAATAGGTGTTTTTTTCTTGGGTTCTTCCTTTTTTTCTTTTTCATTATGCGTTTCACTATTGGCATCTGCTTTTTTTTCTTTCTGTTTATCTTCATTTTTCTCTTCTTGTTTATCCTCCTGTGTCTTTTGTCCTGTTTTATTCATTTTTGAATTGTGATTTGTTATTTTTAACTTTTAATTTATTTTACAGTCCTTGTTCGCGAATAATTTGTTCAATCAGTTGACTGCAATATTTTATGCTTGGGACAACCGTATCATACTGCATGCGTTTTGGTCCTGCAACACCAAGCACTCCACTTATTTTTTCTCCTCCGAATTCACCAAAAACTGACGCGCTTGGCTCAAGCAATTCATTTTTCTCATCCTCATCGCCAAATATAAATAGTATATCATCTTCTGTCTGTTGAAAAGATACTAAAATATTTTTCCAGAAAGAAAACTCGTCAAACCGTTCAAAGAAAAAACGTGAAAATTCAGTATTATAAAATTCTTTTTGAGTTAAAAGATTATTTACTCCAAAATAGTATACATCGCCTTCATTGGTCGTTGCCATAGCAAGTAAATTGGTTTTTTTTGCCAGTATCTGCGTGACATGTTGAAGAAGCTGATGCATCCCATTTCTAAAGTCCCAAATATTATTTTTATACGATACTTCCTCAGCAGTGGAAAGCTCCTTTTCTTTCATAATATGAGTAATGTAAAAGCGAAACGCAGTGTCGGTCGGGACTCTTCCAGACGAAAAATGCTCCTTGCGCAGATATCCTTTTTTGGCAAGCGCGGTCATCTCATTGCGCACTGTTGCGGGAGACACACCGAGATTATATTTTTTATCCAATATCTCAGATCCCACAGGCTCACCAGAAATGGTATATTCAGCTATGATTGATTTCAAAATCTGTATTTGTCGTGGGGTAAGCTGTTCCATGATTAGCAAAAGTATAGTATGTCTGCTAATCATTGTCAAGAGCTTTTTTTGAAAAATAATCCTTGACTGTTATTTTTTTTGCTATACTAAAATTATGGAACAGAAAAGTCATAGATCGCCTTCATTTATCAATATCGCAGTCCTTCTTCTTTTTGCAGTTGTAATTGCAGTAGCTTCATCATTAGCCACATATCTCGTGTTAAGTTCAAAAATAAACGAACGGTATTCTACTATACAAACCCCTGTCACTTCTCAACATCAGACTACTCCTTTACATGCTATTGGATTCACCTACTATATTGATGATGAAGATTGTATGATCAGTTTTATGCACCCAGACTATCTTACGCAAGAACCAGGACAATTAAGGGTTTCTAACTTTGATGCCAATCTTTATCCACCTACAGAAAACATAATCATTTCTTGCCAAAAAGATGTAGTGCAAAAAATACAACAAGAGATACAAGAACGAATACAAAAACCAGCAGTTATAAACTATACCACATATACTTCAAATAAACCTGTTGTGGATATATCCTCACCCGCAGGCAAATATACGAGATATTATGACAAAAGTACAAATCTTGATGTTGGTATTTTTTACAACCCTTATAATAAAAAATGGATTGTGGTGCAATCTTCTCAAAACCTTTCTACTTTGGTTTTTCAAACTATTGCATTTATTAAATAAAGTCGAAATAAAATAAGTAACCTTTCAGGATTTGACAAAACTGTCATCCCGAACTTGTTTCGGGATCTCGTTTGAAACGAAATAGATGCTGAAATAAATTCAGCATGACACATTTTGATACTGTCTTTGTTAAACCCTGAACGGTTACATAAATTACCATTGCATACGAGGTTTATTTTTAGTATAATGACATTCATCGTATGGTAAAAGTTACAAAAAAAGTAAAAAAAGCTGAAAAAAAGCCAGCAAAACAAGCTAAAAAAGAATCAAAGAAAAAAGAGGTAACCGTACAAGACTCAACAACTTCTGAAAAGAAAACTATTATCACTCAATACGCCACAAAACAAGGAGATACCGGTTCACCTGAAGTACAGATAGCTTTACTTTCTCAGAAAATCGTGAACCTTGCCTCACACCTTGAACACAATCCAAAAGACAATCATTCACGAAGAGGTTTTTTAAAAGTTGTGGCAAAACGAAGACGCATTCTTAACTATCTTCAAAAAAAGGACGAAAAAAGATACAGTGAACTCATAAAGAAACTGGGATTAAAAAAATAATATATGAATATCATTGAAGAATCGCTTGCAATTGGAGATAAAACTCTTACCCTTCAGACAGGCAAATTAGCACAAGCTGCTGATATATCCATACTTGGCAGAATGGGAGATACCTGTGTATTGGTAACTGTTGTCATTGGTCCTGAGCGAACCGATATAGATTATTTTCCTCTTTTTGTTGAGTATGTGGAAAAACTATATGCAGGTGGGCGTATCAAAGGATCACGCTGGGTCAAACGTGAAGGTAAGCCCTCTGATGAAGCAGTCCTCACAGGAAGACTCATAGACCGATCTATCAGACCTCTCTTTCCCAAAAATTACAAACGTCAAGTACAAGTCATCATCACACTTCTTTCAGTAGATGGCAGTAACTCACCTGAGATCGTATCTGCTATCACTGTGTCAGCCGCACTTCACGCATCGCAAATCCCATGGAATGGTCCTATCTCAACTATTCGTATGGGATATATTAAGTCAAACGAAGACTTAAAAGGAACTCTTGTCGTAAACCCTGACGAGGAAGATCAGAAATTCTCTCAACTTGATCTTGTGGTCTCTTCAACAAAAGAAAAAGTCCTGATGATTGAGGCAAAAGCAGAGATTATCCCTGATGAAATAGTTGTTGAAGCTATTGAAAAAGCTCACGAGGCAAATCAATCTATCATCACATTCATAGAAAAACTACAAAAGAAAATCGGTAAGAAAAAACATATATATAATGACTGTAATTTATATGAAAAAATTACCCAGCTTTTGAAAGAGAAACATGATCGTGCCATTGATGAAATGCTAAGTCAAAAAGAAAAAAAGGACGATGTAAAAAATACTCTTATTGAGAATGTATACAAAACATTAGATGAGGAGTTTGACAAAAAGCAAATTGAAAAAGCAATCACATTTTACACATATCACAAAATTCGCGAAAACATTTTAAAAAATAAAGTGAGATCAGATGGACGAGCTGTTGATACCATAAGAGATATTTATGCTGAGACATCAGTGCTCCCTCGTACTCATGGATCAGCTCTTTTCCAACGAGGAGAGACGCAAGCTTTGTCTATTGTGACGCTTGGTTCTCCAACGCTTGAACAACTGATTGAAGGCCCTGAGGGAGAAGAGGCAAAACGATATATACATCATTATTATATGCCTCCCTATTCAATCGGTGAGGTTGGTCGGATGGGTTTTCCTTCACGACGCGAGGTCGGACACGGCGCTTTAGCTGAAAAAGCCATTGAGCCAGTGCTTCCCAAGAAAGAAGTATTTCCGTATGCGATCCGTGTCGTATCTGAAGTACTCTCATCCAACGGTTCAACTTCAATGGCATCAACGTGCGGATCATCTCTCGCTCTGATGGATGCGGGAGTGCCCATCACCTCAGCAGTTGCTGGTATATCAATCGGGTTAGTCTCACGAAACGATGATGAGTATGTTCTTCTGACAGATATTGCAGGAATAGAAGATTTTGCTGGAGACATGGATTTTAAGATAGCTGGGACTGAAAAAGGTATCACCGCAATCCAACTTGATGTAAAAAATAAAGGATTAACACAAAAAATCATTCAAGAGACATTTGAACATGCGAAAAAAGCACGGTTATTTCTCTTGGAAAAAATGAATGTAGTGATTGATAAACCACGCAAAGAACTGTCTCAATACGCGCCAGAGGTAGTGGTACTTCATCCACCTGCTGATAAAATAGGCGAGATCATAGGGCCGGGTGGAAAAAATATCAAACACATTATAGCAAAAACTCAAACTGATATTAATATCGGAGATGACGGATCAGTCAGTATCACAGGCTTGGATAGAAATATGGTAAAAAAAGCAGTAGAACTGGTCAAAAATGTGTATAAAGAAATAAAAGCCGGAGAACAGTATGAAGGAGAAGTCAAACGCATTCTTGCATTTGGCGCGTTTGTTGAATTCCTTCCCGGCAAAGAAGGTTTGGTGCATGTGTCTCGCATGGGCAGAGGGTATGTGAAAGATGCGCATGACGTGGTCAAAATAGGCGATAAAGTACGGGTCAAAGTATCAGAGATTGATGCGGTCGGAAGAGTTAATCTTGAGATGGAAAAAAATAACCCTTGACTTTTGTTTTTTTTGATATACTGGAAAATATGGAACAGAA
>CAYJVA010000026.1:0-10008 GCA_964373465.1 uncultured Gammaproteobacteria bacterium | reverse complement strand
TAGGACCACACTCTACACGAGGGCAACGAAATAATTATATGTATCATGCTACTTTTAATAATATAGGGGTTTTGATAGTAAATAATTATTTGTTTCCATACGAACACATGCCATATTTAGGCTATCGTACTCAGAGAGAGAAAAAATAAATATTTTTCTATTTTTGATTTACCTTCTATTTCCTGTATAATTTGAGTAAATGAAACTTTCAGTTATTATTCCAGTTTATAAAAACAAAGAATTATTGATGACGAATTTGAGACATAATTATCAATACTTGAAAAAGTATGAGATTGTCATTGTTGATGATGCGTCAAAGGTCGGGATAAAAGAAGAAGTAAATAATAAATTTCCGGCAATTATTGTCATTGAACATCCCATAAATACTGGTTTTTCAAAGAGCGTGAACGACGGAGTTGCAAAAGCAAAAGGAAAATATATTTTTCTTCTCAATTCAGATGTAAAACTTCGCGATAATAGTTTTGAAAAAGCAATTGATCAACTTGAAAAAGATATATCACTTTTTGCCGTGAGTTTCGCACAGATTGAAAAAGAGAGAAGTATTATGGGTAAAAATTCTATTTACTTTTCGCATGGAATTTTCCAGCATAAAAAAGCATCTGATCTTGATCCCGGGCTGAATGCATGGGCAGAAGGAGGAGCTTCAATCGTGCGGACTTCATATTTTCGCGATCTTGGAGGGTTTGATACTCTTTATGCGCCTTTTTATTGGGAAGATATTGATCTTTCATATCGTGCGTATAAGCGTGGATGGAAAGTATTTTTTGATCCAACTATCCAAGTGGAGCACCACCATGAATCTACTATCGGTAAATACTTTATGAAGAAAAAAATATCAAAAATTGCCTTTCGTAATCAGTACCTATTTATATGGAAAAATATCACTGATGCCCGCTTATTTTTTTCTCATCTTTTTTTTCTTCCCTTCATTCTTCCCAAGCTTTTATTTACACACACTGATTTGCTTTTTAGTTTTTTTCAAGCACTAGGAAAACTTCCTTCTATTATAAAAAAAAGAAATGATGAATTATTGAAAGAAAAAGTTTCTGATAAGAAAATTTTACAATTATTTACTCATGAGTAAAAAAACAATCATTTTTTTTCTCATTTTATTTACTTTATTTTCTTTAGCATTGCATCTCTATAGAAGTAATAAAGTAACAGCATGTCTGAATGCAGACGAAGCATCTTTTGGATACAATGCGTATTCGCTCCTGAAGACGGGAAAAGACGAATATGGCGCAACACTTCCCCTGCGACTGAAATCTTTTGGTGATTATAAGCTACCGCTTTATTCTTATTTAAGCATACCTTTCGTGGGGATGTTTGGTCTCAATGAGTTTTCAACACGATTGATTGCGAATATTGTCGGTATTTTATTTCCTCTTCTTATATATTTTTTATCAAAAGAGCTTTTTAATAATAAGAAAATAGCATTGATCTCTGCGTTTTTGATGAGCGTATCACCGTGGATGAATACGATCTCTCGACAAGCGCATGAGGCTGGTCTGACAGCATTTTTCATCACTTTGAGCTTAATTTTTTTTCTCCGTTTTATCAAAAATCGCACGTTTACCACTTGTATACTTTTTTCCTTATGTGTTGGCTTAAGTCTCTTTTCATATCATATTAGTCGTACTTTTGCGCTTTTTTTCTTTTGTGCATTTGTTTTATTTTTAATCAGTAAAAGAAAAAAAATATCTCTCATGTATAACATAACTTTTTTATCTATTATCCTTATTCCTCTCGTTATCTTTCTTTTATCCGAGATCAAATATCCGCCAACACGGGTGCAGAATCTTATTTTTTACCATACGGCTGGGTTTTCACAAAAAATAACAGAATTACGAGGAGAACATGATATAAGAGCGCTTCATAATAAAGGAGTAGTCGGGGTTATTCACATTGTGAATGAATATGCGAAATATTTCTCCCCGGAATTTCTTGTTATTCATGGAGATCTTAATATACGATTTGGACATCAAGGTATCTCTCCCCTATCTATTATTGAGTATTTATTTCTTTTCATGGGTCTTTATTATCTTTTTAAACAAAAAAATCCCAGCCGTTTTATTATTTTAATAGTTTTACTTTTGTCCCCAATGACTGCTTCACTCGTGTGGCAAGAATATTCTCTTACTCGATCTTTCTATATGATTGTTACGATTATTTTAATCATAGGGTATGGCGCAAGTTCATATTTTGATTCTATGAAGCGAAGCACATATAAAAAATTATCTATAATTGCATTTTTTGTTCTCTATTTATTTTTTACTTTGATAAGCTGGGATTTTTATTTTTTTCATTATCCAAAAAGACCGCTCGCTATACAAGGATTCCAATGCGGATATAAAGAGCTTGCCGAATACATACGGACTAATTATGATCGTTTTTCTACATTTGAAATCACACGACGACATGGACAACCGTATATTTTTTTACTTTATTATTTAGGTATTGATCCGAAAAAATATCAACGCGTTGCCCATCTATCCCCTCCTGATGAATATGGGTTTGGTCAAGTAGAAAAATTTGATAAATTCAATTTTAATTTTAATTTTGATGCGCCGCAAAAAGAAACTGTATATATAGGATATCCCGAACATTTTATGAATAATACCTCTATAGATCCTACCAAAATAAAAAAAATAAGTGTGGGAAGTGAGGAGATATTTTGGATATATGAAAATCCGTAATAGACAGTTATTCAATAAAATCTCTGAGCTTTTTTGCACGTGTAGGGTGACGAAGTTTGCGAATAGCTTTTGATTCAATCTGACGGATACGTTCTCGTGTCACGCGAAACTCTTTTCCGACTGATTCTAATGTCTTTGGCTTTCCATCGTCCAGACCAAATCTCATAATCAATACTTTTTTCTCTCTCTCAGATAAGGTATCTAATACATCATTTAAATAATCTCTTAAAAATTCTTTAGACACTTTATCATACAATGTTGGTTTATTCTGATCTGATATAAACTCCTCAAGAGTAGTCTCTTTATCATCCCCTATAGGCGTTGAGAGTGATTTGGGATGCTGGGAAATTTTAATCAGATTTTCTACTTCTTTTATGGTGATTGCTAATTCTTTCGCAATCTCTTTGTTGGATGGATCTCGTCCTAATTTTTGTGTCAATCTCCGCTGTGTTTTATAATATCGATTGATATGATCAACCATATGCACAGGAATACGTATAGTACGTGATTGATCAGCTATTGCGCGCGTGATAGCTTGTCGTATCCACCACGTTGCATAGGTTGAAAACTTATATCCCCTTCTCCAATCGTATTTTTCAACACCCTTGATAAGTCCCTGATTGCCTTCTTGAATAAGATCAAGAAAAGACAATCGTCGTCCTAGATATTTTTTTGCGATGGAAACGACTAATCTAAGATTGGATTTTATGAGTTTCCTCCGAGCCTCTCTATCATTTTTTTCATATGCTTTGGCAAGTCTTATTTCTTCCTCAAAATTAATAAGAGGATATCTTCCGATTTCCCTCAGATACATCTTTATTGGATCAAGTGATTCTCCCTGTTTGAGGGCAACAATTTGTTTTAATTCTTTTTCAATCTCTTCAAGTGACTGTTTTGCCTGTTTTTCTTCCTCCGTGGATACATTTTCAAAAATATCAATGTTTTTTTTGATTGCTTGCTCAAAAAAGTCATCAATTTCTTCAATATGGCTTTCTGGATTAGGGTAAATAAAAAAAATATCATCGAGTATTACAAAACCATTTTCTTCACCTTGTTTCAAAAGCTCTCGTGTAGTCTTTGGAATTCGTTGAATATTCATATACTATATTCTATAGTACGTTAAGCTTTTTTTCTACTTCAGATAAATCTTTCATCATTGCTTTAATACTTTCTTCATTTATAGACTCTTTTCTCATTTCTTCACTTATTTTTTTCTTCAAAGATAATCGTTTCAGTTCATAAAGCGTACGAGTAGATGTTTTTTTGTCTGATTCTGGATCAAAAATAGTCATATCAAAAAGCATGATTTCATCAAAAATAGGAAGAAGCTCTGTCGGAAGTGACTGAATAAAACCTTGGATTTCAAAAAGAGCATTGTGCTTCAAAAAAAGTATTAATTTATCTAATAATTTTTGATATGCAATCATGGAAAAATCAGTTATATGAAATGTGCGTTGTATAGTATTCAAAAATCCAACTGGGTTATCTTCTTGAAACAAACGGTGAAGAATATATTTTTGCATCAAATCAAAACGATCTCTCTCTTGCGTTGTTCGTTTGAGAGGAATTTTTTTTCTCAAAATTTTCTGTCTTTTTATTCTTTGCATCAAAATTTCAATTGATCTTGACTCAACCTCTAAAAGCTGAGCTATTTTTTTAATATAGTAGGATTTCACTATGGGGTTTTCTATCGTAAGTAAAAAAGGAACGACTTCATCACCGATAGTTTTCCTTGAGTTCGCGTCAGATCCAGGATGGCGGAGCTTTGCAGTATGTATAATAAAATCATAGAGTGGTAGTGTGTTTTCAATATTTTTCTTAAATTGAGTTATGTCATGATTAATCGCTTCATCAGGATCCTTATATGGATCAAAAGTAACAACACCAATCTCAAAACCTAATTGTTCAGCAGAAATGATTGCTTTTTTGGTAGTTTCTTGTCCTGAAAAATCAGCATCAAGACACAATATTATTTTCTGAGTGTATCTTTTCAATAGGAGTAACTGTTCATACGTCACCGATGAACCTTTGACTGCGACCGCATGAGTCAGACCTATTTTAAAACAGGAAAGCATATCAAATTCTCCTTCAACAAGGAGTGCTACTCCCTTTTTTTTAATAGCGTTTTTTGCTTTGTGAATACCAAAAAGCGTTTCTCTTTTATGGTAAAGGACAGTCTCGGGAGTGTTGACGTATTTAGCTCCCCCCCCTGTTTCAAGTGTCCGTCCAGAAAAACCAATAACATGTCCTTGAGGATTATAAAGAGGAAACATAATTCTTTTTCTAAAACGATCATAGAATGAGCCTTTCTCGCTTTTTATCAATACTCCTGCCTCAACTCCTTCAAGATGAGTAAATGTCTTTTTTTTCAAATACTTAAGAAGAGAATCCCAAGAATCTGGAGCATATCCTAATTCAAAATTGTCTATTATTTTTTTGGTTATACCACGTGTATTAAGGTAACTTCGTGCTTTTTCTCCTATGGAATGGGAAGATAAAAGATAGTAGTAATAATCACACACAACACGATTGAGAGAAAGTAATCGTTCCTTCTTCTGCCACTCTTTATCAGTAATATCTGTTGCAGATACCTTTACTCCTACTTTTTCTGCAAGTTCTTTCAAAGCCTCATAAAAAGTGAGATTATTCCACTTCATAAGAAATGAGATCGCATCTCCGCCCATCTGACACGCGCCAAAACAATGCCATATTTGGCGATCTGGCGAGATAACAAGTGAAGGAGTTTTTTCTTGATGAAAGGGACAAAGTGCCTTAAAATTTCTCCCGGATTTTTTTAAAGTGATAAATCCTCCAATAAAATCAATAATTTCTATTCTCTTTTTTATCTCTTCAATAGTATTATTCATACAACGCTTCCTATTGTATCATTTCCTATTTTTATCATAGATTTTCTTTTTCAATAATTGAATGAAGACCTGTGTATCGCCTATTAGTTTTTCACAGATGAGCTGAATAGTTGTGTAATTTGACACACCATATAATCTCTTGTGATGCATTATTGGTATTTCCTCAAAATGGGCGCCTTTATCCTCAAGTTTTTTAATCAACTCAACTAAAATGCCTGCATTATGACTCTCAAGGGTAATAGTATTCAGAAATCTTCTCCTGATAAGTCGAAAATCACAATCAATATCACGTATTGGCAATTGGAAGCATTTTTGAGTAATTAATCGATATACTTCACCAAAGAAACGTCGTGACAAAGAATCGCATCTATTTATTTTATATCCACAGACCACATCGCAATATGTTTTTTGTTGTTTTGCAACAAGTTTTTCAAGGTCATCAAGATGATATTGTAGGTCGCCATCAGTATAAAATATCCATTCTTTTGATGCTGATAATAGTCCATGTTTGATAACTGCATATCCTTCTTGATTGTTTGTTTTATCAATGATTATCAGATGAGGATGTGTCCGTTGCTGTTTACATATCTCCTGAAATGTATTATCCTGTGAGCTTCCTCCATGAAGAGCTATGACTTCAATATCTGAGCTTACACGCGATCCATGATAATATGCGCCATCAATTGTTTTTTTTACTGTACCTGCATCGTTGAAAAAGGGGAAAAGAAGAGAAAGACTTTTCAGTTTTTTCATGTGCTATGCTTTTTTGTGATTAAAAATACCGAACTGCCAAAAGGAAAACTTAAGAAATGAAACAATTTATTTTCAATCAGTTGAATATATGTGAGTATTCTATTGATATAATGAGGCGGAATATAACTTAAATCGCTGGTTGCTTTTTTTTGGAACATTTCAATAATTTTTTTATACAACTTAAGAAAACAGATAGGAATAAACAAAAAGCTCACTCGATAATCTAATTTTACCGTTTTCCAACAGGTCGAATCAAAATAAAGTTCTAATTCTTCTTTGGTAAAACGTTTCACAGTGCTTGTCACCACATCATGAGAAGAATGTAAAAAGTCAAAAGCAGCTGACTGCATGATCAGGTATCCATTAGGTTTTAATATACGCCTAAACTCCTTCACCGCTTGTTTTCTTTGATCGTCATTTAACATGCCGAATACATCAATATGTATGACAATATCAAAAGAGGATGAGGAAAAAGGAATAGAAGTAACATTTCCCCTTTTTACCTGATATAAACCACGTTTATGACACAGGTTTATTGCTTTATATGATAAATCAAAACCTTTGATCTCAAAACCATGCCCTACTAAAAATTCAATTGTTTTTCCAGTACCACATCCGGCATCAAGAATCTTCGCATGAGAAATATGAGTGTGTAGAATGGAAGTGAGTAGTAGGTCTCGCAAACCTCTATACCACCAAAGATTTTCTTCTGCATGATACATACGCGCGTACTCTGCATGGTGCATAAGCTTTTTTTTCATATTAAAATCTATGCGACAAAATATCCTTTTGTGAAAAGCATAAGTAATATTATATATAGTATAAAAGATATAAACATACTTGCTATTTTTGTTATAAATGTTCTTCGTTCTAAAAATAATACCGCTGATAAAAATAAAGGATAAATATGTAAGCCGTATCGTGGCATACCTGCAAACGAACCAGTCAACCATGGTATCAAGATGGAAAGAGCAAAAAAAAACCAGTAACTTAATCTGATTTTTTTGAATGAAAAAAACAAAAGGAAAAGATATACCAATACAAAAAAAAGTTCAATAAAGGCAATCCAGTAAGTAAGATGAGAAGGAGAATGAAGTATGAGAATTTTACCATATCGCCAAAATACTTGTGGAGGAAAAGTAAGATGACCTTGGCTCCAAATTTCCATGGTTTTAAATAGTAATAAAAAGCTTCCTCCATCAAATTGAACATACAACAAATAGCCAATGAACACAAGAGGAATGAGCAGTACTGAGTAGATAGAACTTTTATTTATTCTATGTAAGTTTAATTGCGTTTTCACAGAGTGAAAGAGTTTTTTTATATTCCACTGATGAATAAGGCTCTTATTGATATCTGTAATGAAGTACTCAATTATAATAATGGCCATAAGGGCTAGTCCATTGAGGCGGGCTAATGTTGCCAAGCTTGCACATATACTTGAAAATATCCATTTTTTTTTACGGACAAAAAAAATGCATCCGAGCGAAAGAAATAAAAAAAGACTATCGTTATATACTGAACTATAAAAAAAAGATGTAGGAAAAATAAGCATAACAATCATCACTTGATTGAATAAATTCTGGTAGTGATCCAATCTAAGAATATAAAAAATCATAACCAAAGCGGATAATAATGCGACATGAGAAATCAGTAAACCACTGATCAAAAGCGGCATATGTGAAAGACGATGTATTAGTGCAATAAGTAAAGGATATAATGGGAAAAATGCTTGTTCATATGATTGATAGCCTCGTTCTGCAATCTCAAGGTAATGCTGTCCATCGAAATTTGCCCACATCCATACAAAGGGAGAAAAAAACCCTTTGAAACGTAAAGCAGGTGTAAAAGTAGGCACTAAAGGAATAAACGGCATTGTTATCCAAACAAGAAAATATATCATCAGTTTCCAAACAATCACAAAGCTGACAATTTTCTTAACCATAATAAAAAGTCCGTATGCTTTGAGTAATGTATATAATGTCCTTTTTAGTTAAATAAGGATGAAAAGGTAAGGTGAGAATGTTTTGTGATAGCCTTTCTGCAATGGGAAAATCATTATTTGCATAACCTAAAGATGAAAATGCAAATATAAGATGTATTGGGGTTGGATAATGAATAGAAGTCATAATACCATTGGTTTCCAAATATTTTTTTAAGGCATCACGTTGTTGGACTTCTACGACAAAGAGATTAAGAATTGGAGCAGAAGGACAATCCTGATAAAGTATACGAATATATTGATTAAGTTTGTTTTGAGTACATTGTGTACGATATTCTTGAAAAACAATATTTTTTTTCTCACATTCTACTTTGAACTGTTTTAAATAAATGTTAAGTATCCCTGCTTGTATCTCAGGCAACCTACTATGAAAAGAAACAAATTCACTATGATTTTTGATTACCTCTCCGTAGTTTTTTGCCTTGAGAAAAAAATCGTAATATTTTTTATTGTTAGTCCAGATCGCCCCTCCATCCCCTAAAGTACCCAAATTTTTAGTAGGGTAAAATGAAAAACATCCTATATCACCGTAGGTTCCTACTATTTTTCCTTTAAAACGACTCCCAAAAGCTTGAGCACAATCTTCTATAAGAACTATATTTTTACCCTTAATCATGTGAATTATTGTTTCTATGGGAGCTATTAAACCATAAAGATGGACAACAATAATTGCTTTTGTATTCTTGGTTATCTTTTTCTGAACGGCTTTTGGATCAATTTGACCATTCTCATCAACATCTACTGGAACAGGTTTGACTCGCGATAGAAAGATAGGAAAAGCAGTAGGATATGCGTTGACGGGAAAAATAACCTCATCGGCAGATGTCGAACGTATAATCTGTAAAGCTAAATAAAGTGCGTCGTGTCCTGAAGCAACTGTAGTGACATATCCATACTTAAAAAAATCACGTAGTTTCTTGTTCAAAGTATTATTTTGTAATCCATCAAGAAATTGACCTGAATCAACAACCTTTTCTACTGTTCGTGTAATAGCGCGTTTATTTTTTTGAGCATGTAATCCTGTATGATTAAAATGAATAGACATGAATTAGTCCTTTTTTGAAAACCAAAAATCACCTTCCAGAGTGTCCCATGGTATTCTCTTCTCATCGGGATCATGAGGATTAAAAGATTGATCTACAAAGTAAAAAAGTTCCACTGATTTTTGACTAATATTGGACGACCCATGAGCGACTCCTTGAGGAATAAAAAGTAAGTGAGAATGACTGCCACCTAAAATGATTCGCATTTTTTTTGAAACTGTTTTTGAATTCTTTCGAACATCCCATAACCCAACTAACAAATGATCATACGGACTAATATACCAAATCTCATTTTGCTTAAAATGAAGATGCCATGCTTTGATGGTAGCAGGTAATAATTTCGTACGATTGATTTGAGCAAGTTTGAAAGTAGGGATATCAATTAAAGTGCCATTTTCATTCAGGCGCATGAGCTCACAAAAATCACCTTCCTCCCCGACGTGATTTTGAAGGGGAATAAGTTTGACACCATCAATATTTTCCTTTGTTGAGTAATTTTGTGTATAAATTTTTGATGATACTGAATTATCAATATCATCAAGTGTAAGTATATTCATTCTTTTTAATACAGTATACCCATCGTAGTCCCGCCATGGCGGGACGTACGAAGGGTTATACCGCTGATC
>CAYJVA010000025.1:0-10476 GCA_964373465.1 uncultured Gammaproteobacteria bacterium | reverse complement strand
TTGAGCTCTTCTAAAACATGTTGTTTGATTTTCGTTCTTAAAGCCCTATCAATTTTCATACGATGTGGTCAGTGGTGTTTTTTCCAATGTATCAATGAGTTTGTGAGTGATTTCTCTTTGCATATTGTCATCAATCAGATCGTGTAATGCAGATTTAATCATGAGAGAACTTGTCTTGATCACATCGTTTTTTAGTTCTTTGTAAAGGGCTAATTTTTCATCTTTTATCTGTTGTTTTGTTTGATTGCGTATATATTCTACATCGTTTTGTGTTTTAAGGATAATATCTTTTTTTATCTGATCAGCTTCTTCCTTGGCAGTTTTTATTATGAGACGTGATTGTTCTTGCGCTTGATTGATAATTTTTTGTTTTTGAAGAATTACTTCCTCTTCCTTCTTTTTTAAATCAGCCACAATACGCTCTTTTTCCTGTTCATTCTTTTTTTCCTTTTCAATAAAATGAGAAAGCGGACGGGCAAGAAATTTTTTAAAAATAAAAAAGAACAAGATAAAATTAATCAGTTGAGCAATAAGTAATCTATAATCTATTCCCAGAGCTTCCATGATATTTATTTCTAAGTAAATTTAATAATAAGTGAAATAACTAATGCATATATTGCGACTGCTTCGGCAAATGCTATAGCCAAAATCATGGTGGTACGAATTGATGATTCAGCTTCAGGATTGCGTCCCATCGCCTCAAGCGCGCGTCCTCCAATAAGTCCAATACCAATACCTGGACCTATCGCGCCTATGCCAATTGCAAGCGCCGCTGCCAATAATTTAAGTCCTTCGCTATCCATATATATCTTCACCTCCCGTTCAATGTGCTTTTGCCATCGCGGTATTGAGAAACACCGCGGCAAGCATTGAAAAAACTAATGCTTGTATAAATCCAACAAATATCTCAAGCGCCAAAAAAGGAAATGACGCGAGAATTGGTATTAAAAAAGCTATGACTGCAATCAATACTTCTCCTGCAAAAATATTTCCAAAGAGTCTGAAGGCAAATGAGATGATTTTTGAAAATTCAGATATGATTTCAAGAAGACCGACAAATACGGTCATGGGATTTTTTATATTAATAAACTTTTTTATATATTGTTTTAAGCCTGCATATTTTATTCCACTCCATTGAATAACCACAAAGGTGACAAGAGCAAGAGCTAAAGGAACATTGAGATCAGCAGTGGTCCCACGAAGAAGCGGGATTAACTCTTCACCTTTTTTCAAAACAATACTTTCGACACCGGGCAGTAAGCCAAACCAATTTGAAAGAATAATAAAAAGAAAAAGTGAACTCAAGAAAGAAAAAAAGATTTTCGTTTTATCATGAAGTATTGATTCAAAAAATCGGTACAGTGAATACGTGATCCACCGTATAAAAAAAATAAAAGGAGACGTGGTGTCATTCGCATGATTTTTATACCATACTGCTATCACAAAAAAGGCAATAAGAACAATCTCTGTGGCAATAAGAGAATTTGTGACAGGAAATCCAAATATCTCAAAGAGTTTCTCTGCTTTAATAGAAATGTGCAACATGTCAAGTTAAAAGTCAAAAATTAAAAGTCAAAAGTCCACTGTTAAAAATAATAAACTAAAAATTGTTTTTGGTTGATTTAAAAAGGTTATAAAAGGTACCAATTGTTCCTATTATAATAAAAATTATAATAAATAGTGATTTTGTTTTGAAAAAACCATCCGCGATTAAACCTAAAAAAACTCCTATGATAAGCGGAGCACCCACATAATACCCAATCCCAAGGTATTTTGCAATAAGGAAATTACTCTGGGTATTTTTTATTTTCTTATGAGGAGTATGACCTTCTTCCATATCAAATCCTTTTCCAATTGCATATTTTTTTAATGACATAGTTGTTAATTTTTTAACGGTTACGAAATGCCTGAAATACCATATTGATTTTAATTATTTTTGTTATACTATACTTGATCGAAAGATCACTCATTCTAGTGCTTAGGGGCTCCTTCATAGGAGTCCCTTTTGCCTTGTATTTCTCGATTCCAGCAAATAAAATTTCTTATTTTCTGAATATCAAAAATTATCAATCCTGCATTTCGTAAAGCAGAAATTTCTTTTGATACCTTACGAGTAGTTGCGAAAATGAATATTTTTTTCCCTGCTTTCAACAATTTTTCTAACGTGTCAGAAAAGTCACTATCGCCACTCCATAATACAAATGTTTTTGTATCATTTCTTTCAGCGTCAAGAAGCATATCTGTGCTAATCTCCACATCAAAATTACACTTTCGATCCTCAATGTAATATTCATTTTTTTTGTTCATGTCCCTGAACTGCTCATTGAGATATTCAATGGTCTCTATCTCATATTTTCGCAGAAGTGAACGGCGTATAAATTGATCAAGTAGTACTGTCGAATCAGGTGATACGCTTGTCGCATCTATTGAAAGTTTGATTATTTTTACAGGTTTTGTTCGCACCACATATTTTTGATTTTCAAGTTCGCCAATCTCTTTTATTGACTGCTCGTTTCCTTCAATAAACCCATTATAAAAATTAACAGACTCAATGCTATTAAAAGAATCCAAAAATTGTTTAAGTCGTTTTAAATCAATATGCCACCCTAGTCTTGCACTCCAAGGGCGGACATTAGCATAGTCAATATATATTCGTGTGGAACTGATAAAAATACTCTGCAATTGTTCTATAGCTTGTTTATATTTTTGGGCAAGCTCTTTTATTTTTTCTGTTTTTGGCATAAACATAAAATTAGTTGACTTTCTGATATCTGTAACTATATTTGATATTATTATTCAAAAATTGTCCATGAGATGCTGCTTGCATAAGGTTTTGATATAAAGTATGGGGTACATCAAAATAATGATAAATATGACCTGATATAAATTCAACTTCCAAAATAGATAACTGTTCGTCATATCCGATGGAACGAATATTGGATGATTTTACAGTTATTCTTTGCATAGTTTTTATTTGCATACAAAATTTATATAACCTGACTTACAAAATTCAAAATTGATGGTTACCTTGACTTGACTTCTGATTTGTAAGTTGACGAACGTGAATCACATTTTATATATGATTTTAACCACCATGTTTTAATAAACGGTAAAGAAAGGGTTGAAAGAATATATCCCACTGTCGGTATAAACGCATTCAAAAGCGGTGTATTGTTTTTCAGAAGAATAAATATAATACTTGCGATAATATAGGTGATAAACGCGATAAATCCCCTCCGAGTCCAACTCATCTCCCATGCCTTATCTCCCTCAACTCGCTTGTTGCGCTCTTTGATTATATTTATTTCCTTCACTATATTTTCCATATTTTAATGATATGCTCAGTTTATCATAAACAAAAATACTTGATTGCAAAAGTATTTCTAAACTTATAGTAATTTACTGTTGACAATCTATATTTCTTTGTTAAACTATCCTCAATTGATATTTAAGAATCAAGAGTGATGGGTAGAGTTTTGGCTCATTGACCCATCCAGCAACCGATCCAGTCAACATAAAGGAAACGGTGCTCCACCCAAACCCTGAAAATAAAGGGAGGATTAGTTCCGACATATATCGGAAAAACAAAATAGATTTTTTGTTTATACCTCTCTTTCAGGAGAGGTTTTTTTATTTATAAGTTATTTTATACAAAAATATGTCAAAAGAAGTATTTTGTGAATTATTGCCGCCAGGTGTAAGCACTGTTAATAATTTGCCGAAAACACCGAATAAAAGAGAGGTTTTTCCTCAACCGTCAATGTCTCTGAAAGAAAACTCGCCCATCCCCGAGGAAAGAAAGTTTTCTCAAGAAACAAGAGAAAAATTAATAGATAGAGGATTTAACATATATCAATTAAAAGGAATATCTCTTCGAGATTTAGAACAAAGCATACTTCAGACAAAGGCTTGTCATTTCAGTTTATATCCCATTAGAGAGTGTCCTTTTACTTCTAATAATTCAAGAAAATCTGAAGTCGCGTTTAAGCCTAAAAATTGGGTTTTGCCACAAACAATAGACAAAGACTTTTATACAGGATTAAGTTACATGCGAAATATTGCAGAGAGGATAAAAAACAATCTTGAGATAAAAGATATAGAAATAATTGTTGGAGAGGCAGTTGATTATATTGATCTTATTATTCAGCATTTTGATAAGACAGAAGAATATCTGCTTATTCAAAATAAAGGAGAAAAGTCGTTTGAATCACATCGTATAGACACAACCACTTTTGTAGGAAAATTTGAATACTATTCGGGAGGAGGATTTGGATATAGAGAAGTAGAAGAATATGCATATATTTCAACTCATTTCAATCCATCCAAGACACCAAAAGATAATGAGAGATATCTTCAAGTGCAAAAATCAAATAATTTTGTAATAGACATTGATCATCATTGCAGATGTCATCCTGCTATGAATACGGGTATAGCACCCTTAATAGTCCCATTATAAGTTGACTTTTACAACTTATAGTATATAATATAGAATATGAAAGAAAAAATAAGTAGAAAACCAAAAACAAGTGTGGATGTCATCAATATGCAGTTGGAAAATCTTGGAAGTGGCACGCGTTGGAAAAAAGCACCTGAAGATATCGCTGAATACGCACCATTACATGGAAGAAAAGTACTCCTTGTTGACGATCAACCCACTGTCATAGAAGAATTTATACCTCACCTGACTGTCGCAACTGCAGATAACTTTTCATTTATTTTAACAGATTCAAATGTATCAGTAGAGGAACTTGCTCAGAGAATAAAAGAAAAAAAAGCTGACATTATCCTGCTTGATTATCATATTTCTCCCAGATTCAAAGGAACTGACGTAGCGCGAGCGCTTGTTAAAATTAATCATAGAGGGTTTGTTATCGGATTTTCATCTGATAAAAATAGTGAGCAAAACTGGCGAGTTGCAAAAGTATATGCGATAGTACAAAAAGATGCATCCGAGCCAATGGAATCAATCAAATCTCTCGCGTCCATAACTTCAGAACTTGATCTTGATACTCTGGAAGATTATACTGAATGGATTAAAAAACCTAACTTACCGCTTTCTCCAACACAGTTAGAATCACTCAGCGATCAAGATAGTGGACTGGCACAATATCAACATGTTCCCGGTCATGGAGATGTTGATAGAGCGGAAGAAGAAAGTGCTCTTTTATATCAGGCTGAGTGTGTGAACACAATCATGGTTTACAAAGTTCCTCAAGTCTCCCAAAACAAATTAGAAATAGATATAGCAAAAACAAAAATTGCTCGAGAAAAGTATTTAAAATCAAAAAAGCTACCTACCAAATCACGTTTTTACCCCAAGGGATTTGGAATCACCTCTGATTCAGACGGCTTACCTATTTTTGATAAAACAAATTTGATATAATAAAAAAAACATAAATTTATGGAAAAACAACCAACCACTCGCCAACGAGATAATCCAACACAATTAGCTTTACAAAAAACATTGGAGATGATAGCTATTACTCAAGAATCCAACCCACGCACGTATAAAGCAGATTTTGTCAACTCCACAAATACTCATGACATATCGCAAACCCTTGATAAACTTATTCAAAATCCTTGTCTTCCGGTGAAACTGTACCATCCATATAGCAAATTTGATCTTCAATCGTTTGTTAAACAAAACCCAAGTATAGCTACGGTGTATCATTTTCCAAACGTACGGTTAATTAGTACGTTGCAATTAATTCCTAATATTTATACTATATACTCAGAACCTAAGCCTTCTTTGTTTTCCGATACCGATAGAATAACCGCATTGGAACAAATACGTTCTTCAATTCGCCATGACTTAAAAAACGCCCTTTCAGGAAATTCTCGTTTTGATAAAACAAAACTCATTGCGCGTGCGACAAAAGAACTTGGGTTTATAGGATCGGAAGATGAAATAACTACGGCGATTATGGAAAGATCAAAAACTATTCAACCAGCGTCGTTTCATAAAATAGATGGATTTTTTGTTGACTGGGATAGTACTCTTTATAAAGATAAAAATTTTTCACGCGAGCTTTTTCACTATGCTACATCAGAAGCAATGAAAGAAAAACTTCCTCTTGCTATATGGACGGGAGGAAATGTTGATGAAGTATACCGTACATTACAACAATTAAATATAGAGACTGTTGATGTATGTAGCAAACAAGATTGTAAAGGTCTCAAAATAACGCATGCTATTGACGATGAAAACATGGATTCTCTTTCAGAATATGGCATTGAAGTAGAAAACTTTCAAAAAATATCTCAAGGAATTTTTTGAGATACTTCTGTTGTTGATTCCTTGATTTCATTAGATGGTGTAGTATATTCAACGCCATATATTTGCATATCCCTATGTTCCAATATTATAGGCAATATAGACAATAACGCGTCTGGTGATGTATTACGATTGAGAACAGGTGTTTTAACTTCAAATAATTTCTCAAACTTTTCCTCAAGACTGTATTGAGTGCTGGGTTTTTGATCTGCTGGTCCAATAGTAATACACTTCCATTTATCGGATAATCCTTGAGCTATACCTTTTTTTTCGCCGGTATCACACGCGAAAAAAAATATATGAACTTTTTCGTCAAAGAAAGATCTTAGTTGTTGTACTATATGAAGTTTAAGATCAGATGAATTGATAGTTTCAGCTATAAAATCCTCTTCAAGTTCAATTGCGCCTAATGTAACACGATTTTTGCTTGCATGAGCCTCTAAGAGGATAAATTTAATTTTGTTATCGTTACCACCATATCTTCTATTCAATAGTATTAATTGTTTGGTTAATTCAAATCTATTGCCAGATTCAATAATTCTCATAGAAATTGACTTTTCTTGAAGTGCTGCGGACATCTTTTTAAGAGTTTCTTGACTGCTTTGTAAAATTCCATTATGATCAATCTTTGCAAATACACTAATCCCATATGCTAATGATTTATCGTTTCGCTCTAAATACTGTTTTTTGAGAACTTCAATCGGATACCTTCCAAAAAAAGTCATGTTGAAATCATCATGCAAAACACTCACACTCCCGGGGCATTCTTCCTCAAGTATTTTCATAGTCTTTAGACACTCCCTAAGCTCACGCCATATTACATCGTCTTTAAGCTTCATGCGGATGATGAATTCTTTTGACATTCTCGGAGTAAGACCGTTTTTTTGGAGCAAAAGGGGGTAAGATTCGTCAGACATTAACTCACTATGTGACCCCATTTTTTCAAGACTGTCAAGTAAATGTCCTTTACCTTGTTTCTTTGATATTTTTTTGAAAGCAGTAACCATAGATTTTAAGATAATCTTCTTATCTTCAATAGCACTATTTTGAAGAAATGAATTAAAGATAAGCTCAATACCTACATCATTATTATCTAATTTTTTAAGATTGTGATAAATGTATGGATATTTTTATGAAAAATAGATTGACCAGTCTTTTTTTGTTCATCATCCCCATGCTCAATAAGCATATTTATTGCTTCTATATACCTACTGTCAGAGGATGTAAATAATTCTCCTTTTTTCTTCTCAATTTTTTTATCAATAAGTTCAATATTTTTTGAAATTATTTTTGTTGCAAGTTGTAAACTATCTTGATCATCAACCAATCGCGCAACAACCTCAATAAACGATCTACTTATATTTGGATCACCCTGATGGAATGCTTCATTAGGTAAGAAAGAATGAGTCTCAATATGCTTTATAAGTTGTTTTTTTTCTCTTTTTTTCATTGGAGTTCTATGAATATTTGATCTCCAAAGTTTCAAACTTATTTCAATAAGTTTTTTATATTCTTCTATATTGAATTTTTGTGGAGTGATATGTTTTGTTTCTATCTTAAAATCATGATCAACTCCTTGTGATTCTTCCATGTACGTATTGTATAATAACCTGATAAAATCAATACTATTTCATTTATATATCCTGTGCATCATCCTGATCAATCTTTAGGCGCAATGACTATAAATCAAGAAAATATAATGGGAAAGTCAATTATGATGATAAAATTAATATTTTAGATCCAACTATTATAGATCGTACCGCAAGCTATCTTGGGAGTAATGGACTTTTTAAAAAAAAGGGGGAAATCCAATAGGAAAACCTTTATTATCTTTTAAAAAAACAGATTCTGATTACAAACAAGAAGCATTGCAAATACGTGAATATTTATCAACTCTTGGCGAAATTACAAATAATGTTTATAATAACCAAAAAAAATCTTATTTTTGACATTAGTTTAAATTATGATATTTATATTCTTGTTTGCATGACTTTGCTTTCCTTATATATTTGATCTAAATGGTATATAAAGTTTTTTTTATTAAAGGTTTTGATGTGAAAATAATTTGCGTAGAAAGGAATTGTTGACATAACCTCTGTCATTGGAAACCATGCTGGTGAATGAAAACAAACATCCACCTGATGAGGATTTAATTCTTCAAGATAAGGAATTATTTTTTCTAGAGTAGTCCCTGTGCTTACGTCATTTTCACAAACGAGAATTTTTTGTGGTTTGTCTATGACTATGTGTGTATTTATTCCTATTTTTCTCCACTCAGGATGTTTTTCGGAATCTCTATGCCATTCAATATATCCTGTCTTTTTACCTAAAATATCAAGGAGTATCGGTATTGGGGCTCCAGCATTTAGCACTCCTATGATGCAATCATAATCTATATGAGCAATCTCTCCTGACGCGTTAATAAAATCCACAGTTAACTTATCATCTATAGGTAAACGCGGTATATGATAGAGATCAGAATAGATATCTATTGTTTTTTTTATCGCTTCAATTTTTGATTTGATAAAAGGAGTGCATTCAAGTATGAGATGAAGAAGATGAGGGTCTTCATTGATAACAACTTGAAAGAGTGACATGATTTCTTCTTCATTATTGGTTAATTTGATTGCTTCTTTATAGAGATCAAAGTTAATTGAGCCACTTTTTCTAGATCGTATTCCTTGTTTTGCTCTTTCTTCTATTATGTTATTTTTTTCAAGGAATCTAAAGTATCTAAATGCATTATATATACTATTATCATCAGCGAGGGCGGCTTGTGCAAGATCATGAGTGGTTTTTTTAAGCTGTATTATACAGTTTTCATCATCTGAAATATGTTGTTGAGAAATAGGTTTATCAAAATCTGGCCGTATATCATACCAATTCAAAATATTTTGTAATCTTTGTTGATTTTCTCTATAAAGCTCTTTGGTTGATATCTGAGTCTTTTCTTTTGGTTGTGGTTCATGGATAATGCTTTCAGTTTTCATATATTTTCTTTTTCATTCTTTTTATAAAGAATACGTCCAATATCTTTCATCTCTTCTATAAGTAGTTTTGGCACTTCCTGAGCTTGACGTGGCAGAATCAGTGCGCCCACGTTATCATAGTTATCATAAGTAACCTCAAAACGTTTCTTTGATGGACATACTCTTCTAAGTTCAGCCTTATATCTCCCCGTGGGTGTAACAAAGTGAGAATATAATACGGGTGAGTTTAATTTTTTCAAAATTTTTGGGTTGAAATCTTCATCATTATTTACCATTCCTGCAATCCATGGTAAATCTGATATATCAAGTCCTGCAACATACAAATGAGGCGTTTTTCTTAATTGGTTGCACACCAAATCAAGAAAGAAGCGAATTAAAGATACAGTACGTTTAAATTCATATCCTTTAATTTTGTGAGAAGTATAATCTAAAACTTTATCTGGTAAAGTTTCGTCAAAGATGGTGATGGTACTTTGGAGAAGTACATCTTTGAATGGGTCAAGTACACTCATCAATTTCGCGCACACTTTTTCTGCGCATTTTATTTGTTTTTTTAATGTTTCTCTTACAGAATCATATTGTTGAATCTGCCATGTCTGTCTTTCAATGTTACGGATCATATCAATTTCATGAACAATGTTTTCTGGCTTATCTTTGAGGTATTCTTCTAGGTCTTTTGGTACAACTATTTTGGCTTCTTCTATTTGTTGAGAAAGCTCACGGTATTTTACTTTACCCTTAATTTTTTCAGGAAGTATTTTCGTCACGAATGCATATCTGAAACTATCTTCTGTTCGCATTTTTGTCCGTATATGAAGCAAATTTTGTCTGATATCTGGATCAGAAGAGGTCAAATATTGTTTTATAAACTCAGATTCATACTTAAAAAGATATACGTCAATTCTGAAAAATCGTGGGGATTGTGCATCTGATAAGTCTAAAAGTTTCTTTTGGGTTGGGAATTTGAAACGTACATATTCCTTGATGCTCCACCCAAAAGGGACAGCACTTGTATCTGATAGAAAAATAAGATTCCGTTTTCCATGAACGGGAAGCTCGTCAATTATATGTGATAATTTTTCTATAAAATTTGTTTTAATATGATCTTTTAAAACAGGCTCTGATTGCTGGATGTGATGATCATATATCATACGACGAGTTTCCATATATGTATATTATAGGTTAATATATGGGCAATTGCAAGTTATAGAT
>CAYJVA010000024.1:0-10532 GCA_964373465.1 uncultured Gammaproteobacteria bacterium | reverse complement strand
ATTAGTCGTATATCTTTTTCCTTTTAATGAAATTAAAAATATTTTCCTCACAAGAAAAAATACGTCTATCACTCAAGCGCATTTCAATAATAATTTTTCTGCTTCAAAATTAAATTATTTTACGTACCGTGCCGATTTAAAACAACCTATACCTGAAAACAGAACTCTTATCTTATACCAAGCATACGAGAAAAATTGGAAAGCCTATGAAGTCAAAAGTCAAAAGTCCAAAGTCAAAAGTCTCTTTGTTACCTCATTTCCTTTTTTCTTTGGGCAAGAGCTTAAAAACCATGTCCTTGTTAACAACTGGGCAAACGGCTGGAAACTTACCGGAACTAACTCCAACCAACTACAACCAATGACAACTATAGTCATCATTTTTCTTCCCCAGTATTTAGAATTTGCAGGCTTTTTACTTATGGCAGTCACTTTTATTTTGATAGTGAAAATGAAAAAATCAGATTGATTTTCCTCAAAAACTATAGTAGGCTCTATACTGTATGGATCAACAATCGCAAAGCATGCCACCAGCACAGGTAGATAAAAACATCATACAACTTACCAAAACCCTTGAATCAGTCTATGGTAGTGGATGGGGCATAATATGGCGTAATTTCCTCGCAGGTTTTATGCGCGTTACTGGTATGGCATGCGCATATATTATCCTTGTTGCACTACTTTTTTTTGTGATTACCAAGTCTGGAATACTCTCTCAGGTTGAGGAATTGTGGAAAAATATTATGAATGATCTCATCACTAAGACCCAAAAAAATATGGAGAAATCAATATTTCAGAAATTACCAATAAATGAAAACGGGTCAGGTCAAAAATCTATAATTAATCAAGAACAACTGCAAAAACTCATTCCTCAATAAAATATATGAAAATACTCACTCTTCCTCATACGATTTTGAATCAAAAGGCTCGTGTAGTCAACGCCATAGACAAAAAAATAATTCAGATCATTGCCGATATGAAAGAGACTCTCCTTGCGCAAACCAATCCTCCAGGCGTCGGACTTGCGGCGCCACAAGTCGGTATTCCACTCCGTATTTTTATCATAAAACCAACAAAGAAATCTCGCATCAGCGTGTTTATCAATCCAGTAACCACTACCCCCGACATACTCTCTGACCAAAAAAATGAAAATCAAGAGCCCGGAATCCACGAAGTACTCACAAAAACTACAGTTAAAAAATCAAACACAAACAAGCTTGAAGGCTGTCTCTCTCTTCCCCGTATATGGGGTTTGGTAACAAGACCAGATAAAATCTGTATCACCTATCTTTCACTGGAGGGCGAGAAAAAACAAGAATGTTTTACTGGGTTTGAATCTATCATCATCCAACACGAACTTGATCATCTTGAGGGTATTATTTTTACCCAGCGGGTCGTTGAACAAAATCAAACTCTCTATGAAGAAAAAAATGGCGAACTCATCAAACTGACCATTGAATAATCATTGTTGAATCTCAAGTCCTTTGAGAACCAATGCATAATCAATCACATTACTCTCTTCGTCGCCATTCACATCTACTTTATCACGTATTTTTGCGTCGTGCGTCAAAAGATTGGTTCTGACAAAGACCGCATCCCTTGAATTAATTACTCCATCAGCAGGTCCGTCTCTAGATTGCAGATCTCCCACAGGCAAGATAACGTGGCTGAAATCAAAAACCTGCGTATCCGCGACAATACTTATCTGACTATCTGAACATCTATAATCTCCGGGCTTTTTTTCAATAGGAGCTTGATGGCAAAACAATACCTCTTTATGATACGGTCCTTTCACGGAAAAAGAATAACTATATCCTTTTGGAATTGATGATGACTGCAGTGCTCCTTTCCATATCCCTCCATCATCTGCAGTAAACTGAATGATTTGTGATAATGGTTTTGTCAATGATCCTCCTTTCACAGTAATCAAAACCGGCATAACCGACCTTTTTGGTTTTTGGGAAACACCTTGGAATTTGATAAGGAAAGTGAGAGCGTTCTGTTGCGGTATCACAACTGGAGATGTTGGTTGAATGAGCTTCTGAGGTGGCACAAGAGTCGGGATAATAGTAGGGATAACCACTGGAGGTGAAGTTGGCTGGCTAGTTGGTGGAATAACAGGTGGAATGACCGATTGTACACTCTCTGTGGGTAACGGCGCTGATTCTTGAGGATGGATAATGGGTGCTTGAACAATCTCTTCTTGAGAGGTGATCTGATCCGATCCAAATACAAATCTCCCCTCTTTCATGTCAAGAGCTACCACCACTTTGTCTCCTGCAAGTTTGGTATTTTCTCTGTCCCATGTAAATAGTATTTTCTCGCCGTCTGTGAGCTTATCTCGCAGTTTGAAACGTATTTTTGCAATCTCTATATTCTCATTTCCCGAAAGCGGTGCTCCCCCTAATTTTGCCCCATAAATCTGTATTTTGTCAGCATCTTTATCTTTCTCTATCCGTTTGAAAAAACCTTTGTTCGCATCATACGTTTGCCCTATATCGTCTAAGAAATTGGTCGCCAGCTCAACTTTCTCCTTATCATAGGTAAAATAAAGATCAAATCCATAGAAAGAAGAACCATGAGGATTAAGCGTGATGATCAACTGAAATTCTTTTCCGCGTTGTTTGAGAGGTGCATCAATCGTGAAAAATGCGCGCACCAGTGGTATTTCTATATCGGCTTTAGAACGTAACAATCTTTGTTCAGATATAAGATATACACCTGTGATAATGCCTCCAATGATAAGTATCAAAAATATAATGTGTACTTTTTCAATGAAAGAGAATCGCTTTCTTATGAACGCGTTTAATGTACTCATTGTGTGGTAAATAATATTATATCTTTTTCCCAAAGTTTTTGGCGACAATGACTAAATCAAAAATATCAACCTTGCCATTTTTATCAGCATCCCCAACAAATCCTTCTCCTTTTTTCCCAAAGTCGCGGGCGACAGTAACCAAATCAAAAATATCTACTTTCCCATCATTGTTGAGATCGCCTTCAAGAGTGGAGAAGTCATCAACAATCTGTAAAATCCTTCCATTGATAAAAATACTCGTATTAGAACCTACGTTTTCTGCTTTCACGCCTATATTGTATGATCCAGATTGTGCAGTAGCAGGAATAATTACGGCGGGTGTAAAATATTGATAGTATTCACCACTCGCTATAGAATCTTCAACAATCGCTAACTTGGGGTCTTTCTCCCAAGGCGACTGATCTATGACCTTCCCATTCAGTACATTCATGATAATTACTGTATGACAAATATCAGAAAAAAACAAGAGGAATAATCATTGACACGCCATACAAAAACTATATAATTGTATTTATATGCAAAGAGTTATCGTGCAAGTTCCCATGTCAAAAGAATTGAAAAATAAGGCAGAAGCTGTCTCATCTGACTTAGGATTTTCTTCTGTACAAGAAATCATCCGCGTGCTCTTAACTAAATTTTCTAAAAGAGAGTTTAACTTCAAAGTTGAAGAGGTTGAGGAGATCGCCGATCTTTCTCCTCGTGCAGAAAGAAAATTCAAAAAGGCGGTTGAAGACATCAAAGCAGAAAGAAATATCACAAAAACAAAAAACGTTGATGAATTCCTCAAACTTCTCCATTCATGAAAATTGAATCCACAGAAAGTTTTATTAAGATATTCAAAAAACGTTTTTCTCACAGGGAAAAGATTCAAAAAAAATTTGATGAAAGAATCAAAAAATTTGTTGAGAATCCATATAATCCAGTGCTTTCCAATCACGCGTTAACTGGAAAACTAAAAGGATATAGAGCCTTCTCTATTACTGGAGATATCAAAGTTGTTTATTATGCGTATAACAATACAGCTTACTTAGTTGATATTGGCACTCATAATCAAGTATATAACTGATAAAAATTACAAATTATTAGCTCACCTTACGTAATCAATTGTCACACTGAGCTTGACCTCCGATTCGGAGGTCTTGACGAAGTGTGACATACATTATCTACGTCATGTTTCGTCTCTGCTCAACATGACAGAGATGCGTAACATGAGTTATTAGATAATTATATCTTTTTCCCAAAGTTTTTGGCGACAATGACGAGATCAAAAATATCAACCTTGCCATTTTTATCTGCATCACCGGGAAATCCCTCGCCTTTTTTCCCAAAATCGCGGGCGACAGTAATCAAATCAAAAATATCTACTTTTCCATCATTGTTCAGATCGCCTTCAAGAGTGGGAAGCTCATCAACGATTTTCAAATCCCTACTTGTTGAAAAAATCCGTTGACCAGCATCTACATTATCTACAAAAACATTGATTCTATATATCCCTGAGGAAGTGGTTGTAGGAATGAAAATTGCTGGTTTAAACCAGTCTACTTTACCGCTTGGCAGAGATAAGCTATACTGAGAAAATCCTGGTTCTATTTTCCATGGGTCATCAAGCGAAGCTTGTAGGTGGGTATCAGTACAAACATACGAGTTTTTGTTCTCCACTCTTAAGACCGATGTAAAATACAAATCATTCCTTTCTTTTCTATTTAAAATACACTCACGCTCATCACACGTCATATCTGTTAAATCACCACTCCCATATTCATACGCGTATATATTGTTTATTTCAATATCAAAGTCATAATATTTACATTCAGGTTTCTCTATTTCAACCTTAACTTTAGCCTCATCGTGAACCGGATCCATTCCTAAATTGGTGATACTCAATCCAGATTTTTCATCAGTAAAGGTGCTCCCCGCACCAAATACAAAACGTCTTGCATACTCAGTCTGAATAGCTCCTTTATCTCCTAATCTATCAGGAGGATCCCTATACAAAAGCCTTGTTCTAAGAGGTTTAAACTGCCAATTAATATATATTCCTTCAAGCATTGAAGTTGTAGTGGGAGACGTGTCAAAGGTATGAGCATTGACGTCAAGTCCTATCAGCTTACGATATTCTATGTAATAAATGGGGGAATTGCTGACGCCTGGTCGTCTTACCTTGACGACTACCGCATCTTTGTTTTCAAGCGGTTTTAAGATATAAACGCCTGACTGATTTATATCAAGCACTGACTGATTTATTGGACTTAACCATTGCAACACTTCTTTGAAGTAAGCGTTGAAGTGTCCTTCTCCCACTCCCATCCTATCATAGGTGTTGCCATATTCAACATGTTGGCAGTTATCACTTAACGAAGTCTTATCGCATTCCCAGCTATTTGCGTGTGATACACCGAGAGCATGGCCTAATTCATGTTCAAATATGCCAATAGTACGCACTCTCGCGTATTGCCCTAACACGTCACTAACTCCAATCGCACTAAAAGATAGTTTGACTTCACCATCAAGAGTAAAATTTGTAGCTTTTCCAATATCACTCCGCCCACCACCTACATAAGATGTTGCTCCTGTCTCAAATGATGATACTGCCAAGATGATTCTGTCAAAATTGGCAAAATCAATGTCTGAATCTGTAATTTTTTTTACTTCTTGTATAAATGCACCAAAGTTTTTTCCGTTTATTGGCTTGGGTGTTTGAAATTCATACCATCCATAGACCTTACTTTTTTCTTCATCAAACCATGTTTTACCATACGATACTTCTTTGAAAAATTGTTGAACTTCCCCTCTTAAGATCATCTCTTCAATCTGTTCTTTTGAAAGGTAAGGAGCAAGGGTAGCTCCTTGAGATTTTAACACGATGACAGCTATTCTCTGAGGTCCTAAAGCGTCTGGACTTGCTTCTTTGAGAATTTCAACTTTGGTCTCCACAGGATCATTATTCTCTCCTTCCCCTTGAGGAGCATTCGCAACGCGAGCTGATATATCATCGTCAAGCGCAACTCCAGTGACATTGAGCGTCGTGCCTGATATATGACCGCCAAATGCTTCATCACTATCCTGATTATTAGAATATGAAGCTGGATAAAAATTAAAACGTTTCTTCTCCTGAAGGTTTTGGAGAGAGTATTCAGTAAAAGAATTTTTATGATCTTTGAAATCATCATAATGTGTCACTCCAAGTTCTGCGCCAGATAAGGTAATTGGTTTTTCAAAATATTGTTGCAGGTTTGTGTCAAACGATGAAAGTTGAGAAGAAGTCAATGCATTGCCTAAAAAAACATACGGATATTTCTTAATCGCTTGTTTCATAAGATTTTTTCTTTGCACTGCTTTACCTTCACGGATTGAAATATCAGTTGTCTGAAAAAGATCGCGAGTTGCTTGTTTGATTTGTTGATCAAGTTTGAAAGCGTCTGGATCGCGCAGTGTCTCTGGATTGATATTGGGAATGGGAGAAACAGAAGAAGGAATAGGAGACGGTGTCGGCGAGATTGAACCAGACTCTTGCGCATGCGGGATCTTGCCTTGCGACGATTGCGCATGGATATCTTGTATGTGAGAAGTTAAATTGTGCAATATAAAAACAACGCACACTGAAAAAACCAAAAAAAAATACAAAAAACGCACTGTGTATTTTTTCTGTGAAAACATCAAAAACATATTAGATTTACTCTATGATAAATATCAGAAAAAAACAAGAGAAAGAATCTAGTATCAAACTTTATTTACTATCACACTCGTGTACGATCGTACATGAGTGATATATATAAAATATTCTTTATAATCTGTCAATTCACTAATTGTGAAATATTTGGGAATATGTTATGCCGAGAGAGGTTTTTCTTTTCGGATGAACAGTTGAAGAAAAGGCTTCTTTTGATCAACAATATCTTTTTTTATACGCTTCAAGCATTTCATACAAAGAGATACCCGCTTTTGATCTCCTTCTTCCACTATCATCACTTTTTGCACATTAGGACGGAAAAGACGTTGGGTCTTGGGAGCGCGCTTTTTCCAACGACCTCCTGCCACCCCACGCTTATGTGTATGTGATCGACCGTACATAACGCCTTTTTCACAATGATAACAAATATTCATAGTTAAAAATCAAAAATCCAAAATTAAAAGTCAATAGTGTATAATATCATATAAAGCAATGAAAAGCAATGAAATTTACTATTTTGGACTTTTGATTTTCGACTTTTAATTTTGAACTATTTAAGCATGCTTAATCAACTGACTAACAATCCCCTCTCTCTTCTCATCTTCATTCCTGTGCTCTTATTTACCATCGCCATCCATGAATACGCCCATGCCAAAACAGCAGACTATCTTGGCGATCCCACCGCACGATTGATGGGACGAATCACTCTTAATCCACTTGCGCATATTGATCTTTACGGTATGCTTTTTTTATTTCTCTTTGGTTTTGGATGGGGCAAACCAGTACCCTTTGATCCTTTCAATCTCAAAAATCCCCGGCGTGATGCGGCCATTATCTCCATCGCAGGACCTGCTTCTAATTTCATCATTGCTATAATATGCGCAATTTTACTCAAACTGTTTATTTTTTTTAAACTATCTCAATTATTCTTTATAGGACAAGTTTTGTTCATGCCTTTAATCTCGTTTAACCTCCTTCTTGGAGTATTCAATCTTATTCCTGTTGGGCCTCTTGATGGCTTCAAAGTGGTTGGCGGCATACTGCCTCACGAAAAAGCTTCAGAATGGTATCAATTGGAAAAATACGGGATATTTTTTTTGTTGGCGCTTCTTATACCAATAAACGGTCATTCAATGCTTTCCTCTATTCTTAATCCCACTTTATTTTTTTTGGAGAAATTACTTCTTTTTTGAGAAAAAACCTTTTTACTCTACTA
Source organism: uncultured Gammaproteobacteria bacterium (assembly GCA_964373465.1). Lineage (GTDB taxonomy): Bacteria > Patescibacteriota > Microgenomatia > UBA1406 > HO2-37-13b > DATDVH01. The sequence goes on along the minus strand of CAYJVA010000024.1, from coordinate 2,831 downwards.
CCTCAGTCTTACTTTGAAGACATCGACTATAATGGATAGCAAGACATTCCTGTGTGGCGATTTTTTCCTTTATCATATCGCAATCTGTCTCCTGAAGACAACTCTCATAATTGCCGACAACTGACGGTTGTGTTGGCTGAATTGGTATAGAATTTCCAACAATTCCTTTTGTGGAAAATGTCCATGGCACTCCTGCATTATCATACGCAGTATCCCCTGACTTTATCCGAAAATAATAGCTGGTATTTTCAGATAATAAAGTCAAAGAGACAGTGTGTTTTGCTGTTTTTTCGGATTCAGGTGCAAAAAAACACAAAGAAGTAGGAGAAGTGACATATTCTAACACTCCCTGACTCTCGCGATCTGTGGTCCAGGTGATTTGTGCGCTATTTTCAGTGATATCAACGATATCAACTGCATGAGGAGCTGAGTCTGACGCGCGGGTAAACGTGTTTTGAAAAAACTGAAAAACGAAAAAACCAGCTCCAGCAATCACTGCGAGGATAATACTTATTTTGAGAAATAAAGGTAATTTTTTCATATTTTATATTATAAAAGCAAACGCATACCAAAACCAATAATGACTAATACGACTCCTGGGGCGGCGAAGCGCGTAATATTCTCAAATACACCGCTTTTAGGAAGTACTTTTGGGACGGGAACGGCAGTAGGAATGGGCGTGCTTATAGCAACGACTGGCACAGGCGTTGCGGTAGGTACGACAGTCGTGGTCGTGGTAGTTACTCCTCCGACCGTCGCTTGAGATGATTTATTAGATGCGCATACGATGATATCAGTCGCATTCAAATCATTCTTAACCACATTACTATCAGTTGTTGAGCCTTGAGTGCAATCAAAAACCAATGTTGACGTCCCATTTTTTTTTGCCTTAAAAATAAGACTTGCGACTGTCCCTGCCCCGACTTTAAAAGTCCCCGGATTGTCAACCATACCTGCGACATAGACCTTCCCTGATTTTTTGGTATCATGTAATACTGTCGGGAAAAAAGTACCATCAGTCACTGACTGAACATCAAACATACTCGCGTCATAGATGACAAACGCATCAATCGCATTGATCTCTTCCCCTCCAGAGTTGACAGATATTTTCACTTCAAAAGTATTGCCGACCGAAGTGGTGACCGTCGGGGGGTCTATTTGTAATGTCGCGGCATACGTGAGTTTCACCAATGGAAAAAGAAAAATAAATGCGCCACTTATAAGAGTAGATATGAGTATAGTTTTTATCATTCATTTTTTGACTAATTCTAACCATTAAACCAATTCAACCAATTGTAAATAACTACCGACCAATTGTGATCATCACGCCTTCAACCTTACCTAATACATCCTCGCTTGTCTCGTCAATCAAGTTGGAATCTTGCGTTGAGCCTGGTATAAAGCCCAGATTAAACTCTGCTGAGGAATTTATAGAAGAGGTGTTGGTCATGGCGTCTGTTTTGACCATGAATGCAAACTCCGCGATGGGAGTCCCTGAAAATACTGACACTTGCGATGCATCAAGTTTTTTGACTCCAGTCAATGTCACCGGAGAAACAACGCCTTTTTTGACAAAAGTCTGAAAATCATCACGCAGATTTTTTATTTTTGAAAAGGTGACTTTTGAGCTGTCATACGAAAGCACCGCATCATATCCGCTGATTGATCGTGCATCAGAATACGCAGATACTACAACAGTGATGATTTCTCCTGCCTTATAACTTCCCTTCCGGTTTTTAACCGAGAGAATCAACGCTCCTTTTCTCAAGGGAACTACGGAAATATTCCTTTGTGGCACTATGGTATTGACGAATGAATCAGCGATCAAAGGCATATCATACACAGTCCGCATGATGAGTACCACTGCAACCAAAATGACAAAAATCCCAATAATAAGTGAAAAAAGAGCCGTGTAAAAATAACGGTGGTGACTGTCGTGATTATTCATACGTTTTTATTTAAATAATTATAATGAAAAAAATAGGTCTAATTGTTATTATATTTACTGCTCGTCAACAGCGCTTGCTTCCATAGCGTAAATAGCATTCCCAAGATCTATGGTATTGATATATCCATCGCCATTCAGATCAACGTTTTTAAACATATCTACATTCTGTCCGGCGCCTTCTCTAATCGCTTCTCTTATTGCGACTAAGTCGGCTGAATTAATACGACCGTCCTGATTAACATCTCCAGACAGCATGGTTATTTTGGTCAAATCAAAATTATAACTTTTACCTGATTCTAAAGATATTTTTCCAGTGCTACATTTATAAAATTCATCACCTGTGGGTTGCGCAACGCATATTTTTTTCTGCAATTGCCTTCCTCCTTTGATAAGCACACTATAATCATTTCCTGTTTGTATCTTTGTAAAAACCAAACTACCAGTCCATATCCCTGATGAGTCAGCGATAAACTCACCTTTTTGCTTTTCATCAACAGAGCCTGTATTATTCAATATCCTTACTTGTACTATCATTTTATCTAATGGAGAAAGTGGTTTCTGAGTGATGCCTTGGAACTTAAGCTTCAAGTTAAGCGTCACAGAACCGACTGTGCCTGTTTGAATCGTCTGACCGCTTCCTCCTGGCGGATTATCATTTCCTTGTACAGGTGGTTGACCGGGTAAACCACCTATTTCAAAAACTCCATCTTGTTTGAAGGTGTCTATATCCTCATCTCCTATAAGAGGACTTCTATCCCATTTAATTTGAGTCTTCTCATCGCCTTCTTTCACCCAATTAAATATTGCAAATAGTTTAGGATTATTCTCATCTATTATAGAACTTGCGTTATTTTTTACCTTAAAATTAATTAATCTATGCCAA
>CAYJVA010000023.1:0-10930 GCA_964373465.1 uncultured Gammaproteobacteria bacterium | reverse complement strand
TATTCCAAATGTAGGTATGATTATTACTAAATAAGCTCCAAAAAATTAATTAATAGATTCTGTGAAAGTCGCAGAGACACCATATAGAGACAATAACGAATATGTAAAAACCTTGCTTAATCAAAAAAAAGAAGACAAAAAATTACAACTGATAATCAAAGCCAACACTCAAGGATCCCTTGATGCCATACTCTCGGCAGTTGGCAAAAATAATACAATTTCAGTACTGCTTGCAACCATTGGAGACATTAACAAATCAGATATATTTTTGGCACAATCAACAGGCGCCATCATAATAGGTTTTTCTATCCGATTAGAAAAAAACATCGTACAGCTTGCTGAACAAGAAAAAGTAGTCATAAAAACCTATGACCTTATTTATCAACTTCTTGAAGAAGTCACTGAAGTATCAACTCTTTTGAGTGAAAAAGAAAAAAAATCAAAACAACTGAAAGGAGAAGCGAAGATATTAGCACAATTTATTATTGATAAAGAAAAAATATCTGGGGTAAAAATAACAAAAGGCAAGCTTAATCTCAACGATACTATTGAAATATATCGCAATAATAAACTGATAGGAAAAACAAAAATAGCTTCTCTAAAAAAACGAGCACAGTCTATTGAAGAAGTGAAAAAAAATGACGAAGCAGGTATTATCTTCTATCCTCAACTTGACTTTCTCATAGGTGATATGATAAAATCTTATAGTATATGAATAATGAAGCAAATAGTGCACGAGCAGTCGCATTAATAAACAAAAATAATTCATTTGTCATATGTATAGGTGTTAACCCCCCAATAGATACTATAAGTTCTGCACTTGCTCTCTATTTTGGATTGACTGCTTTGGGCAAAAACGTCAACGTGTGTGCATCAGCACAAATCCCTCCTCAACTTCCTCTTATAGGAACAGATAAGATCAAAAACAAACTTACTCAAGATGGAGATAGTCTCGTAGTCTCTTTTCCCTATGTTGAAGGCGCAATTGACAAAGTTACCTATACCATTGAAAACGGATATTTTAATCTGCTCATACAGCCAAAAGAAAGCATTCACAAACTCAATCCATCGCAAGTTAAATACGGATATACCGGAGGAAAAATTGATACACTCATCACAATTGATGTCCCATCACTCAACTATCTGGGAGAAATATATACTTCCAATCAACAAGAATTTGCAGGAAAAGATATCATCAACATTGATAGACATGTCACCAATACACAATTTGGCACAGTCAATCTCGTCCAACACACCATCTCATCAACATCTGAGATCATACTCCACATCCTTCAATCACTCTCAGTTGAAATCACTCCTCCTGTGGCAACGAACTTATATACAGGCATCATATCGGCAACAAACAATTTCACCGCATATACAGTGAACGCGTCAACATTTGAAAACAGCGCGTTACTTCTGAAATCTGGCGCGTCCAAAAAACAAAAAGCAGAACCTCTCAACTCCTCTTTACGTGAATCTTCTGCCATGCCTGAAGAATTTATTGAACATAAAGAAAATAACGAAGATACCACTCCCCAAGACTGGCTCAAACCCAAAATCTTCAAAGGCTCATCAAATCTTGTATAAATTTTGTTTGTTTTGGTATATTTATACCAAAACAATTCTTGAGAATAATATGGCCTCAACAAAACCAATTAAGGCAAAATACTCTCCTAAACTTGATGGCATGACAACCTACATTCGCAACTTTTTTTCGAATAATAATTTAAATGAAGTAGAAGTTTTACGTATTCATAAAGGGATCGCTGATTTCTGTTATAAAAACAGCTCTATCTTTAAAAAAGAATTTCTTACTCGTACTGGTATACAAAAATTAAAAAATCTACCGCTTCCAACTGATAAAAAAGTAATTGAAAATTTCATGTCTCGACTATCACAATTCGATGGAGAGTGTATTTTTTTGCTCAAAGATACTTTTGATCTACTTAATTCATATCAACAGAAAACAGGCAAAGGATACGGCGTGTTAATAAATAGAAACTTTTTATGTAGAAGTGAAGAGGATTATTTTTCTCTCATTAATCTTATATACAACGCTCTTGCCCAATCAACAAACATCAATGATTTTTCAGAAAAATATTTTATTCAATTCCGTCAATTATTACAAAACAGCCAGCATTTTCTAGATAGAGCAAAAAAATTATTTATGTATGTAAACATACATACAAATGAGCAGAAAATTATTTTTGTGGACTTGGGCTTTCAATTTACCATTTCACTTTTTTGCTCTGCCACAATTCGCTATTTCGGTGATGGAAAAAAACAGGTAGATTTCTATAGTTTTTCAGCTTATCCTTGGCTCCAGAAATTTTTTAAGGATAAATATTTTTCCAAAAAGAGTGAGGTTGTATTAGAGTTAGAGCTCAAAGCGATAAAACATTTTCAAAACTCGCTGTCTGATAAAGCTGCTGGTGCATTAGTTGGATTTGCTATTGGTGATGCACTTGGTTTTCCAGTTGCTGGAATAGATAAAAAGGACATTTCAAAATTCATTGATGGAAAAATTACTTCTTTTGCTGAAAATAAAAGGCATCCATTTTTCTTTCACTTACAAAAAGGCCAATACACCGAAAACACAAAACTCATGATAATCTCCGCAGAACACTTAATTAAAAATGATGATTTTGTGGTTGAAAAATATCAGAAAAATTTAGTAAGCTGGGGCAAAGAAATTATGCGCAATCCTGACTCCGAAAGGTGGGCAGGTCCAACGACAATAAACTCTGTAAAAGAACTGATTAATGGAAAAAGTTATCATGAATCCGGTTCAACCATTACTAAATCATGTTCTGCGACATACCGTGTAATTCCCTTAGGTATTTTTTATCGTCCATTGACAAAAGATGGAATTGATAAATTAAAAAATTCTGCTGAGACTTCGGCAATGATTACACACAATTCGCACATTTCAAAAACAGGGGCCATAATTACAGCTCTGATTATTGGAGACTTGATGCACGGGGTTATCCCAGAAAAAGCTGTTTTAACCTCACTCATCGTAGTTGGGAAAACAGATAAAAATAAAATCTTGATTGAGAAAATACAGCAAGCGGTAGATTTCAGTAAAACTAAAGATATTAAATATGCGAGAAAGGAATTCGGAACAGGATCACTAATTTATCAAACTCTTCCACTGGCAATCTTTTGTTTTCTCAAATTTCAAGACGATTTTGAAAAAGGAATTATTGCCGCTACAAATTCTTATAGGAATGACTCACCAAAGGAAAAAGAACGATTACAAAAATTTTCTTGGGACGAACAATTACAATACGCGAAAGGTGGAAATACTGATGGCATAGCAGGTTTGACTGGTGCATTTATCGGAGCCCATCTCGGAAAAAGTAAAATCCCAAAAAAATTTTTGAATGTTGAGAACGAAAAAAAGCTTGAATCACTTGGGAATAAATTATTATGATAAAAAGTCTTCTCATTTTTGATATACCGCTTTCAGATGAAATTTGATTTAATCGGATTGAAATTACAACAATTTATTTCATCTCCGCCATGGCGGGGCGGTATAACATTTCATTTCGCGTACGGAATCCTCCGCAAAACGGAGTCTCCGCCAACGAAGTACAATTACTGACCGTTTTGCGATGATACGCTGAAATTGTTTTGACCTCCGAATCGGAGGTTTTATAATTTCAACTATGATAGGTATACAACGATCGTTGTTTTGTACAACACTATGAAATCCCCTTCTAAAGCTTTTTTATATTTTTTTATTACATTATGTTCATTATTCTATATATATCACTACTATACGATCGTTCATTTGTGATACATATACTTTTTAATAAACCTCAATAACATACCTTATGTATGATGTTGTCACGTCCGCATGCCGTTGGACAAACTCAATTTATCCATGTTTAATGGGATCTTATTTTTTTGCAGTAATTTTAGTATCTTTTTAATCTCAAAGAAAGATTCCGAAATCACCGCAAAAGCGGAATCCCGCCAAAGGCGTGGACAAGTTCGGGATAATATACCGCTTTCAGATGAGATTGCAATCCCGCCAAGGCGGGACGGTATAACCCTTCGTCCCGCGTACGGGATCCCGTCTGCGGGATACGTTGAAATTTCTTTGCAATTTCAACTACGATGGGTATACAAAACTAAGTAAGTTGAGTAAGAAAAATAATGAAGAAACAATGTCGGATGATTGGCTCAAACCCAAGATCTTAAAAAAGCTCGTCAAATAATAGTTCGGGACTTGACAACAAAATACTCACGCACAGAATCTGTGAATGACTCTACATATTCTTTGTGTGTATTTATATATATGTTTGAAAAACTCCAATGAATCGATTCATTGGAGTTTTTTTACCACCGTTCATGTTTTGACAAAAATCCTATCAAAATGTGTCTTGCTCAATGTATTTCAGCTCTTTGACAAATCATGAATGGCTCTATCAAATCTTGTATAAACTCTATCTACTTTAGTATACTCATTGTATGCAATCACTTACTATTATCATTGGCGCTCTTATCCTCATTTTCGCCGTAGCTCTTTTTTTTATCAAAAAATGGATAGGGGAAATGGCTGAAAAAACAAAACCTTCTCAAGAACTCATTGAATGGCTTAAAAATGTCTCAACGCGTATGGAGACATCAACAGCGCAGGTTGATCAGAAACTCACGGATAACATGAAAAATTTTAACCTCCGGCTTGATAAAGCTGCATTTATCATAGCGCAGGTGCAGAAAAACATAGGAGAATTTTCCGAGATAGGAAGATCCATGAAAAACTTACAAGAACTTTTGCAATCTCCCAAACTGCGAGGAAATATAGGTGAAACTATTTTAACTGAATTACTCACTCAATATCTTCCAAAAGAAATTTTTACATTGCAATATTCATTCAAAAGCGGAGATAAAGTAGACGCCGTCATCAAGACAGCGCATGGACTTATTGCAATTGATGCCAAATTCCCTATTGATAATTTTCGCAAGATGATGAACAACGACACAGAACAACAAAGAAATACGTCTAAAAAAGAATTTGTTCGCGATGTAAAAAAGCATATTCATGATATATCTCGCAAATACATCCAACCATCAGAAAAAACAGTTGATTATGCCTTGATGTATATCCCATCTGAGGCCATTTTTTATGAAATCATCAATACCATAGAACTTTTTGAATATGCTCACGTAGAACGTGTATTAATCGTCTCACCTATGAGTTTTTATGCGTATCTGAAGGTGATTTTAATGTCTCATCAAGGACAGCATATTGAAAAACGTGCGCGAGAAATAGCAACTATTCTTGCAAGTCTGAAAACAGACTATTCCAAAGCTGATGAATCTCTCTCCACTTTGAACCGACACATCACAAATGCGTATAATCAAATAAGTATTGTCTCAAAATTTTTCATTGGATTTGGTCAAAAATTGACCATGACAGAATTACTTGAAAAACAAAATGAAACAAAAAAAATATCGTCATAATTTTATACAGTTATGTACTCGTTTTACACTTGTTGGATTCTGTTTTTTGTTTTTTTCATCTCATATAAACGCTGAGGTACGGTTGAATGAAATTTATCCTGCTCCAAAAAGTGGAAGTGGAGAAATGGAATGGATAGAATTATATAACAACGAGAATAAGGTCATAGAATTAACAAACTATAGTCTCACTGATGAAGCGAAAACTCAAATAAAAATTACTGCAACGAGTATTGAGCCATACGGATTTATCATCGTGGAAACGTCATCTGTATTGAACAATGGCGGTGATACAATTTATTTAAAAAATAACTCAGTTGAAATAGAACAAGTCTCATATACAGGTACGTTTGATGAGAAAAAATCTTTTACTAGATGTATGGACGGAGGCGACTCATGGTTTATTTCAACCACACAAACAAAGCAAATTTCTAACAAAGACGTATGCACGACACTTTTGACCCCTACCCCAACAAACGCTCCAACCATGACCCCTACTCCTCCCACGCCTTCACAACTTACACCAACTCCCACTCCCACAACAATACCTATTTCACACAATAATATTTTTATATCAGAAGTCATGCCCAACCCTGAAGATAATAATTCAGAATGGATAGAATTGTATAACAATAATGATTTTGAGGTTTTATTGAATAATTGGTATATAGATGATGGAAAAGATACTGGATCATCGCCCAAATTATTCACAATTACCATACCTTCTCATCAATATGTGGTTATTGAACTGACCTCGTCGCTTTTTAACAATGATGGTGATACAGTGCGACTGCTTGATTTTAATAAAATAGAGAAAGACAGCTTTTTATACACCAGTACGACAAAAGGAATCACGTATGGTCGTATTTCTTTTGCGTCAAATGAATTTTGTGAGCAAGATCCGACAAAAGGATCGTCCAACAAGTCATGTAAGGAAACCGAACCCGATAAAACCCCCACACCCACTCCTTCCCGCACTCCTACTCACACGCCAACCAATACACTTTCCCCCACTCAACCTCTCATCACGCCAACTCCCCTTTTACTGACTCAACTTCCTATTATCGTTGATTCTCATCGGACAGACAATGATGCAATTTCTTCAAACATACAATCACTTCCTTCTCAAGGATCAGTACTTTCTGCGAAGACCAAAGAGAACAAAACAAACGCGAAAGCATATGTCATTGGATTATCATCAAGTTCAGCGCTCATTTCGCTTATGAATATCGGCAACATTATCCGAAAAATCATACAACGTGTGAAGTTTAATTCCGATTAAATCGGAATTAATTCATAATATGAAATTGATAAAAACCGTTCTTTTTTATTGGGCGCCAGCATTATTGTGGATGTGCGCTATATTTTATTTTTCTTCACAACCTCATTTTAGTATTACGTCTGAAACGACACTTAATTTTATACTGTTTAAAATACTTCACATGATTGAATATGGATTTTTATTTTTTTTGCTATTTCGCGCGCTCTATAAAACAAGCTCCTACACCATCCCTGAGATATTCCTTCTTGCTTTTATTATCGGAGCTCTCTATGCCCTATCAGATGAATATCATCAATCTTTTGTCCCAACTCGTGAAGGCAAAATGAGAGATGTGCTCATAGATATAGGAGGGATAACCATCGTATACTGGTATATGAAAAATCACTTTGCGCGCATTAAGAAATATGTGGTATAACTATATATCATGAAAAAAATCGTTTCTTTTTTTCATCAGTTATGTATCCCATCAGAAAAGAATAATTATCGCGCCAAACTTCTTCATCTTCATTTTTTTGCCCTCTATATACTGTTTATTTTTGGAGTGATAACACTTTATAAAACCGCATCAACGCAGTTTGTCGCAGGAAAAGTGCTGGGGATTGCCACCAATATCACTGTAGAAGAACTGATCCAAGACACTAACAATGAACGGATTAAAAAAGGTTTACGACCTCTCACGTACAATCCCAAGCTTGAAAAGGCGGCATACGATAAGGCAAAAAATATGTTTCAATACAACTATTGGGCGCATTATAGTCCAGACGGATCATCCCCATGGGATTTTATCCGCGCTCAGAGGTATGAATATGAATACGCGGGAGAAAACCTCGCAAAAGATTTTATGTTTTCAAGGAATGTCGTTGATGCGTGGATGGCATCACCCACCCATAGAGAAAATATTCTTCGCAACAAGTATACAGAGGTTGGTTTTGCTGTAGTTGACGGGACTTTGCAAGGGATGCCAACCACACTTGTCGTGCAAATGTTTGGGACACCTCTTGTGGCAAAGACCCAACTGCATGCGAAAGTACTTGCTGGATCATACACACCACCCCACACCTATTTTGGGGTTCAGCTCAAAAAAATCTCATTCAACTATAGTCTTATATTTCTTGCGTTTTTACTTCTTATCTTGATCATTGATCTCTACTATGCATATAGGATGCGACTGACCAGAATAACTGGTAAAACTCTGGCGCATGCGCTCTTTATTATCATTTTCATGACAGCTATATTCATTGCCGCAAAAGGAACCATATTATGAAAAAAACTGTAAGTCCTGTCCGTCTTGGCGAGGAGACCAATCCGAGACAGAAACGAAGTCGAAGGAAAGACACGTTTATCAGATATATTATCGGTGAGATCAAAACACATATTTTTGAGTATTTATTGCTCACTACAATCGCAGTATTTTTTATCTTTCTCATTTCGCTTTTTAAGGGAGATCGTCTCAGTCAATTTATTATCATGGTTTTTTTTGCCATCACATATCTTCTGTGGGGGGTCATCCATCACACCATACACCGCACACTTCATGTGAAAATTGTGATAGAATATATACTGATTGTCGCATTAGGTATATTTTTATTACAAGTTGTGTTGTTATTATAAAATGAAAGGAGTCATTCTCGCGGGAGGACTGGCCACTCGCCTGTATCCATTGACGTATGCGACTAATAAGCATCTTCTTCCTATCTATGATAAACCAATGGTGTTTTACCCCATCAAAACACTTGTTGATGCGGGAATTACTGAGATACTTATCGTCGTGTCAGGTCCTCACGCAGGACATTTTATCAGCGTCTTGAGAAACGGCACGCATCTTGGCGTGACACATCTGGAATACGCCTATCAGGAAAATCCAAAAGGAGGTATAGCCGACGCGCTCTCGCTTGCTGAGAAATTTGTAGAGAAAGACCATGTCGCAGTTATTTTGGGAGATAATACCACTGACGCATCAATTAAAAAAGCAGTCATCACTTTCAAAAACGGCGCGCTTATATTTTTGAAAAAAGTACCTGATCCTACGCGATTTGGCGTACCCCGATTTGATCCAAAAGATCCCACAAAAATCAAAGAAATCATAGAAAAACCAGAAAAAGCTCCTTCAAATTATGCAGTCACAGGACTTTATATGTATGACCATCGGGTCTTTTCATTTATCAAGAAATGCGCCCCCTCAGATCGCAACGAACTTGAGATTACCGACGTCAATAACTTCTACATCAAAGACGGATCCCTTCGCTGGTCAGAGCTTGACGGCTATTGGCTTGATGCCGGCACTTTCAAAACGCTTTTTGCGGCCAACATCTACTGGGCGAAAAAAACAGGAATTAGGATTGAAAAGTGATTATACATCATATATAATTTACCTATTATGGTAGCTCAAAAAAAATCAAAAATTCTTACCTATACGGCAATCTTTGAAGAAGCAGAAGAAGGTGGTTATTTTGTCTATGTTCCTTCACTCCCCGGATGTCTGAGTGAAGGAGATTCTTATGAAGAGGCTCGGACAAATATCGCTGATGCGATATCCCTCTATTTGGAAGATGTGTCGTATGATGACACATTTAAAGACAGTTCTTCTCATATTTTAGTTGACACAATACAAATATCAAAATCTATTGCAATAATGTAAGTAAACGCACATGATTTTTAAAAAGATTCAGGATGTATTTAAAAACAATATTACATTAACGGGTGAACGTTGGCAACATATCATTTATCGACACCCAGAATTAAAAAAACACCAAACAAAAATTGTTGCAACTCTTAAAATTCCTGATAAAATTATAGAAGATGATCTTAATAAAAAGGTTCGTTTATATCATAAATTTTATAAACAATTAAATGGTTATCTTGTGATTATTGTTGAAACTGAAAAGAAATTTATTATTACCAGTTATGTATCGCTCAAAATTAAAAGAGGAAAAATGATATGGCAAAACAATTGACTTTCTTTTATGATAAAAAAGGTGATATACTTGATATATCAGTAGGAAAACCGAGAAAAGCCGTTTCTTTGGAGATTGAAACGGATGTTTTTATCCGTCTTGACAATAAAAAAAGAATAATTGGCTTTATGCTTTTAAATTTTGAGAAGAGATGTGCTTCTCTCAAAAACGTCAAAGCATTGCCAATTCAGGCTGAATTCAATATGCCATCATTATTAACCACACTATAAAATGTCTATTTTAAAAGTGATAAAAAAACTTACGAACCAGATTTCAAAAGCGATTTTAGTTGTCATTGTATTTTTTGGCGTGATTGCGCTTTTTACCTCTATCGCCAACAAAGATAAAATACGCATTGATCCTGAGGAGACCACGAAAAACCAACGAGCTGAGATCTACAAAGTCATCAATGATCCAGAATATCAGAAAACTGACGCAGGACGCGCCGCAATCGGAGTGTACCGCGCCATGATGTGCGGGACTATCGGGGAAGCATGCACGGATAATCCGGCAGACGCGGATGAAAACTTCAATCATAGTTTGTTTGGATTCGTCAGCAATCTCATTGTCATGCCGTATGCCAACCCGCCTGCATCAGGAGTCCAATATATCGCCTATTCCATGAGCAATGCCGGTCTTCTTCCCAAAGCTTATGCGGCAGAAGGCATAGGATTTGCGTCAATAAAACCCATGATTGAGATCTGGAAAGCATTCCGCAATGTGGCGTACTTGATATTAGTATTAGTCTTGATCGCCATCGGCTTTATGATCATGTTCCGTATGAAGCTTAATCCTCAGACAGTGATAAGCCTTGAAAACTCCTTGCCAAAAATCGTCATATCTCTCATCTTAATTACTTTTTCTTTTGCCATTGCGGGATTGTTGATTGATCTGATGTATGTTATCATATCAGGCGGTATTTATATTTTGAGTACCACTAATATTGGAGAATTGACTACGCAAAATTTACATAATTTGCAAAATAAATATATTGTATCAGGAATTGATGATTTATGGCCTTTTAATGGTCTGGGAAATTTGGGATCAAAATTTTTGCAAGGATCAATCGTTACTCCTTTGCAAGTGGGTAATTCTATAGCAAGAATTTTACCATTAGCACTTAGAGGCTTTATTGAGCCTTTCCTTTCAGGTATTACTTCATGGTTTATTGCACATAATATATTAAAATGGAATGTAGCGAGAAAGGCAGTTCAAGGGA
>CAYJVA010000022.1:0-11327 GCA_964373465.1 uncultured Gammaproteobacteria bacterium | reverse complement strand
AGAATCCGGCATGCTATTGATGCCTTGCGATTATTATGTACCACTCAGAATACTAGGGCATTTCATTTGGCTCATGCAGTGCCCGACACCAACAAACAACGTCACGATTTGGTTGAGAAAGCACTTGAAGAAGCAGAGTCAAAAGTCAAAAGTCAAAAGTCAAAAGTCAAAAGTATGAAGATCATTTTCCTCACGTCTCATCATTGGCATGAGGGGATTATTGGACTTATCGCATCAAAAATATCCGAGCGTTATTATCGTCCTACAATTATTGCTACCATATCTGATGGATTTGCAAAAGCATCAGCTCGCTCAATCCCGGAATTTGATATCACGTCTTTTTTACGATCGCACTCACAGTATCTTATTGATGTGGGCGGTCATAAAGCAGCCGCGGGATTTACTATTGAGACTATGCAAGTAGAATCGTTTGCTCGGGCAATTTCGCGAAGCGCTGACACACTTCTTTCTGATAAAATGTTGACTCGTACCTATATGGTTGATATAAAGCTTCCTTTCAATCGTGTGACTCTTTCTTTGACTAAACTCATTGAGGAGCTTTCACCTTTTGGTATAGGGAATCCACGACCTGCTTTTTATGCTGAAGGAGTCTTGCAATACTGTTCTTATTTTGGTAAAAAAAAAGAACATGTAAAAATATATATAGATAATGGACGAGAAGTTATTTTTTTTGGCAAAAGAGCCGATTTCTTAAGTTTTTCAAAAGGTCAAAAAATAGGCATAGTGTATTCGCTTGAAGTGAATAGATGGGGAAGCAGGAAAGAGATGAGAATTAAGGGGAGCGTAGTTTTTCCTCTTCCCGAGATAGAGAAAAAGCTTGACGAACAAGCACATAATTAAGTATAGTATATATATAACATGAGTATAGTATATATATAACATGAAAAAAACTAAAAATCCTGAAAAAATATCCTTGATGTTTTTTTTGATGTTACTCATTCTTTTACCTATCATTCTGTCTTCAAACACAGAAGAAAAAATCATTCTTTCAAAAGCAGAAGAGTCATCAGGTGCGACACCAAGCGCCACTTTAGTTCCCACAGTGAACATTGCCCTTTCTCCTACATTGTCCCCACTGTCCCCAACACCTATAATACCAACACAATTTCCAACACAACAAGTAACACCGTATCCAACCAGTATTCAACCGACACCTTCTCCATTGGTATTCCCCAGTGTTTATACGATCCCCTCTCTTTTTCAGACTCCTATTCCTTCTCCTTTTATCCCTCCTTCTTTTAGTGCGACTCCTGTGGTCTATCCGACAAAACATCCAGTGGATGCTGTTATTTCAACAGATACGACTATTCCTGGAAAAATAAATTCTTTTATGCAATCAACGCTTCACTCTTTTACTCTGCCAAGTTTTTCAGTTGAGAAAACTTCAGGATTCATCGGTAATATAAAGACTATGCTTGATGATGTATTCGGAGTATATATATCTTCTTCTCAAGATATTTCTTCGACGACTAATACTTCAAATGTCCCCATTGAGGTAGATATTCGTCCCACATTTGATCGTCGTGAATATATGCATATTGAATTGAGAGAAAGAGATTTGTCTCCGGGATTTTTCACGCAATGGCTTGATAGTTTATTTAAAAAAGAACGTACTAGACTCGTTACTTATACATTCATTATGAATCCTGATGGTTTTGCATATGCTTCTTCTCCAATTGTCAGTATCCAAGCTTCACACGGACCATTTGATGAATTAGTTGATCGCAAAAAGACTCTCACAAACGTAGAAATGAACATGCTTTATTATTTTGATAGAGATGGATTTTTTACTACTCGTGATGAAGCCTATACATTTTATAAAGAATATCCTGATAATCATCAGAGGATACATACGTTAGTTGTGACGCACATGACTGGAGAAGAAACAAATGCACAGACTCCTCTCACGCTTGATCAGTGGGATAGTATGGGATTTTCAGAGTTGAGAGATGAAAAGGGATTGTCTTTGTCCTCAATAATACGAGCTCAACCTGATGGAGTGAAAGCTAAATATGCGAATTTTGACTCTGCAACTTCAACATTTACTTTGAATGAATTATATGATGTCGTACGATCATTCACGACTACAATCACACGCGATCAATTAGGAGGACTTCTTGCTGGGGATGATAGGGTTACTCTGCGAATTGAATAGGATAGACGATTTTATTCTATCATTATGAAAAAGGTATATTTATTTCTGCGTTTTCAAGGAAAGCTTTTTTTGTCGGTATATCACCACAAGAGCTTAAGTGTTCAATGACTGAGCACGGATATACACCACAAATTTCATACAATTTTATTGCTTTTAAGGTCAATTGTTTTTCATTGATAAAGCATTCTTTTAAATACTCAGTTACTTTTGGACAGGTTGATTGACACGTTTTTTGCTCAAGAGTATGTTTTTTTTTGAATATACAACTATTTTCTATTTTCATATGCGTACCATAAAAAAATCCCGACATTTTGTCGGGATTGAATTTTTTGATTTTTATTTTTGGTAGTTTATATAATTCAATCCCTTACGCACTTCTACCTGATCCATTGAAAATGGGAGGCAGTGATAGTATCATACAGTGTTTATAGTTGTCAAGGAGTATAAGAAACTATATAATGCATTCTATGAAAAAGTTTTTTGTTGCAGATATTATTGATAAAATCGGAGAAGAAGTCACTCTTTATGGATGGGCATCAGTCATACGTGATCATAGGAAAGTGATTTTTATAGACCTTCGCGATCGTTCAGGGATAGTGCAAGTAGTCGGAGGAGAGAGTTTGAGAAAAATTTCTCCAGAAGATGTCATATCGGTAACTGGTATAGTCAAAAAAAGGCCAGAAAAACTTATTAATTCAAGAATTCCAACTGGAAAGATAGAGGTTGAGATGCGTTCTTTTACTCTCTTAAATAAAGCAAAAACCTTGCCTTTTCCTATAGATACTGACGGATATGAGATTGATGAGGAATTACGATTAAAATATAGATATTTGGATGTGAGGCGTCCGCGCATGATAAAAAATTTAATAGCACGATCAAAAACCACTTTGTTTATTCGCAATTACTTGATACAAAATAATTTTATTGAAATTGAAACACCGCTCTTGACCAAAACAACTCCTGAAGGGGCTCGTGATTTTATTGTGCCGTCTCGTCTGCAAAAGGGCAAGTTTTAT
Source organism: uncultured Gammaproteobacteria bacterium (assembly GCA_964373465.1). Classification (GTDB taxonomy): domain Bacteria; phylum Patescibacteriota; class Microgenomatia; order UBA1406; family HO2-37-13b; genus DATDVH01. Next base: position 8,135 of record CAYJVA010000022.1, on the reverse strand, counting down.
GCGCTCCCCCAATCGCCGCAACAATATAAACAGTTGCTGATGGTAGGAGGGGTTGAACGATATTTTCAAATTGCGCGCTGTTTCAGAGATGAGGATCCTCGGGCTGATAGAGCGTATGGTGAGTTTACCCAACTTGATTTGGAAATGTCTTTTGTGAATCAAAATGATATTTTAGAGCTTGCAGAGAAAATGTTTACCCAATTGATAAAAGAATTATTTCCTGAAAAACAAATAAATATGACTCCTTGGCCTCGTCTTTCACACCATGAAGTCATGGAAAAATATGGGAGTGATAAACCGGATTTAAGAAAAAATAAAAATGATCGCAATGAACTTGCTTTTGCCTGGGTTGTTGATTTTCCGCTTTTTAATAGACAAACTCAAGATGATTTTTTTTATGGATCTGGAAAGGCTCGGTTTGCTCCTTCTCATCATATGTTTACTGCTCCTCATCAGGATGATCTTACCCTCTTAGATACTGATCCGCTCAAGGTGCGTGGTTTACAGCATGATTTGGTATTAAATGGATATGAGATAGGTGGAGGGAGTATAAGAATTCATGATCCTGCAATACAACAGAAAGTTTTTGATTTAATTGGATTTACCAAAGAGCAATCTCTGCAATTTGAGCACATGTTGACCGCATTTACTTTCGGAGTTCCTCCTCACGGAGGAATTGCTCCGGGGATTGATCGTTTTCTCGCAGTTATACTGGGAGAGCCTTCAGTCCGTGAGGTGATTGCGTATCCTATCTCATCAGGAGGGAAAATAGCGGTTATGGATGGGCCTTCTTCAGCATCTGACGAACAGCTGACAGAGTTAGGTATTCGCATATCAAAGTGATATACAATGAAAATAAGACATGTATTATTAATCATCATTTTTACGCTCTTTTTTCTTTTCTATCCAGGTTCTCATTTGTATTTTGAGCTTTTTAGTTTTAATCGTGAATTGTTTGCGGAACAAAATAAAAATATACGGTATTCAGTCGTTCCATTTCCTCAGGTGATTAATTCGTCACTTTATCCTGCTTTAACTGCCGAGGGGACGTATGGTGTTGATCTTGAGTCTTTTACTCCTTTTTTTGAAAAAAATACTCATACGCGTTTTTATCCTGCATCAACAACAAAAATCATTACCGCACTTGTTGCCTATGATAATTATAAACTCGAAGATGTTTTGACTGTTCAGAGAGTCATCACTGAAGGTCAGAAAATGGGGTTGGTCCAAGGAGAACACATCACATTTGAAAACTTACTGTACGGATTATTAGTTCACTCAGGGAATGATGTCGCATACGTATTGGCTGATAATTATAAGGGGGGATATGATGCGTTTGTTGCTCTGATGAATAAAAAAGCACAAGATCTTCATATGAAAGATTCTTTTTTCAAAAATCCTGCTGGTCTTGATGATTTTGGGCAATATACGAGTCCTTTTGATTTAAGTCTTGCAGGACGAGCGTTATTAAAAAATCATACATTGGCAAAGATAGTTTCTATAAAAAGCATCACAGTCTCTGATGTTGATTTTAAGTATTTTCATAAGCTTGATAATGTGAATAAATTATTAGGTGAGATTCCGGGTATTGGCGGGTTAAAAACCGGTTATACTCAGGATGCAGGAGAAAATTTAGTGACGTTTTATAAAAAAGACAAACATACTTTTTTGATTGTTATTCTTAAAAGCCAAGATCGTTTTGAAGACACTAAGCATATGGTGTCATGGATTGAGAACAATGTAGGGTATAGTAACATTGATTGAATCCCAATGTAATTAGAATTTTTTCTATTCAATATATTCAGTTTTGAGCGCAGGGACATATCCAGCAAAACCATCAGCGCTTAAAAATACATAAACTGGTTGTAAATAGGATTGGTATATGTCAGGATCAGCATAGGCAAGAAACATTTTTTTAATGGTGATTGTGTCTGTGTTTTTTCCTTCTGCAACAATAAATCCTTGTTTATTTTTTATCTCATCCCATGCTTCGCTTCCTGTTTTTAATGGATAGATACCTACTTTTTCATCTTCCTTTTCAAAAAAGCTGATCTGTGCTTTCAACACGGTATAGGTGTCATTTTTAAAGACTGCGAGTACATAATTCTGACTGCCAAAATAAGAGGGTGAGACTGATGGAAACTCATCAATATCAGGTCGATATAAATCAAACTCTAGTGCATCTGCTTGGTTTTGACGCGTAGTGGGAGCAAATTGTTTCGTATCTGTATCATATCGTAGAAATGATATATGTTCTTTTCCTTGCGCCAGCTCTTCAGGATATCTTCCGATGTCACTTAGGAATTCTTTTATTTTTTCCTTTATAGTGGTATCTTCGGGAAAAATGACGTCATCGAATATCTGAGGGTTATTATCGTATTTATAGGTATAAGTGAAATTATAATTGGTGATATCAATCTGTAGAGTTTTTTCTTCATCTTCAAACATCGCTGTATTATTTTTTATGGTATGTTTGATCTCGTCCACATGAAATCCTAATTTTTTTGCCATAAGAAAAAGAGTCTGTAGATAACCGAACTTGGTTATTTTTGGAGGGAGAAAATAGACATGGGCCGTATCAGTGGCGGTCTTTGGTTGTCCTTCAATGGTATCAAGTACAAAGTGAGGTTTTTCAGGATATTCAAATGTTTTTTTAAGAGTGAGCTTATTTATTTTTCCAAAGATTGGTTCAATGACAATGGTTTTTGGGCGTTGAGACGCAAGGTAATTCAAGTAGCGTGTGATACCAAGATAAAGAACGATAAGAAGGATAAGTCCAATAATACTTGGTATGATTGCTCGTCTGACTGCATGTGATAGCTCAGTGAGTGTCATAAGTAAAAACAAACAATATAAAACTGTCTATAAAAGCGTATATGGTCTGTGTATCTTTTTTATATTTCATCTGTAATATTATTTACTCTACCACACTAAAATATCTATAGATCATATTATTATTTTCATTAAACTCTTGTAATCTATTGTTTGAATCAACTGCAAGGATGACTTTGTAATTTCCTGTAGGTAAGTCTTGAGGGATGGTCCATGTGAGAGTCGCGGGATTGGCATCATCAAGTGTTTTGGGAGGAATACCTTCATGACGTTGGCGAAAGGGAGGAATGACATTATTTCCTTTTTCATCTTGTATGTCCCACTTCACAAAAAACTCAATACTTTTATTGCCATCAGGATTACGGGAGTTGTTGGCGATGTTGGAGGTAAAGATGAGTGTTTTTCCTTTTTCTGCTTCTAAATGATTAAAGTCTTTGTTGTTGATGTCCTTGTCTTTAACGGAGATCATAAATGGTTCAAGATCGTTTTTTCCTTCTTCAAAGGATGGAACTACATGAAATTGATAGGTAAGTTTTTTTGATATGGATTGATCTTTATTATCCTGAGGATCTTTATCTACGTTTTGTTCTGCCACTTGAAATTCTAATTGACTATCTGGAAGGTTGGGATTATTGATTGTTGCGATTGTAGTAAAAGAGTTATTGACATCTTTAGATGGCGCTACTTCTTCTGATGATAGAAAATTAAATTGAGGAGATGATAAAAAGAGGTTGCCTTGTTGAATAGCTATAGTAGATTGATCAATCATATATTTTTTGTTAAAACAGAGCGAAGCATTTTCTACAGTAAAGTCTTCTTTGATTGTTAATGGTTTGGTTGTGTTGTTTTCTCCTCGCAGATCGTTTTCAAAGATGTTAAGAGAGATGTTTGATTGGTTGCCGGCACGATGGGGAATTAATTGATATTTTTGATAGCAATTTATAATGATAAAGTCAAGTGTTTGCGTCTGTTGGTTTATACTTTTTACTTTAATCATAATCTCGTTTGTTCTATCAATCAAAGCTGTATTCGGAGGGAAAAGATCATGGCGCTCACGGTTTTTTTCATCAAGGTATCCCAAAAGATACGTTGGTACAAGTGAGTTTCTACGATAGAGTGTTTGAGATAATTGTTCTGGAATATTGCGAAAATAAGGAATATTAATAGCAAGTCCTTCTTCTTTAGTGCTTCTTCTATATTCCAGATAATAATCAATCGTACTTTTAAGGTTTTGAGTAAAAGGGATAAGTATGCCGACAACTCCTTCTTCCCCCATTAATTTAATGGTATATTGGCCATAAGGTTTATCAGGATCAATAGTAGTTAATATTGATTGATGATTATTATCTAACCACTTCAATGATTTTTGAGTATATATGTTAAAACGAAAATCTTGTGTACCATTACCCATAACGTCAAAATCATTGCCATACTCTTGGTCATCGTGGTTAATACAATTATTACGCAATAATATCAGTATATTTTTGTCACAAGACGTTTCACGGGCGTGTTGAATACCTAACGCATGACCAGTCTCATGTATCAAGGCAAAATCAAATGGGCTAAATGTACCGTCTCTATTAGTGTACGCAGAGGAGAAAAAACTTTCCCTGTCTTGCAATAAGTACACTGCAGATACAGAAGCGTTCATCTCAAAATTCAGATAGTCTCCATTGATCTTTATTTTGCTATTTTTTCCTAATGACGAATATCCATGTGATTCACCAACGATACGTCGAGGTCCATCTGATTGATATATTCCAACCAACATAATTCTTCCGTTCTGATATTTTTTTATATCAATATTATCGTTGACAGCATGGGTTATAATAGATGTAATGTCTTCATAGTTATTTGTTGATTGTGTTGATAGCATCTCATACCACTTTTTTACCACCTCCGCCGTCAACGTCATCTTCCCATACGAATTCTTCTCATAAAATTGTTTCATCGGTCCATTGATCCTGTCTTCAATCTCTTGAGGTGTGGGAAGTTGAGACTCGTCAACGTCTTTAGCTTTAGCAAGAAGAACAAGTACTTTCTGTTCTCCCAACGTATCAAGAGGCGGAGTTTCAATCGTTTCTATCTCAACCGCCACAAGATGAGTTTGCGATTGTTGGTTTTTTTCTTGCGGTTTTTGTTCTTGCGCATATACTGAAGACACACCAAGGACTTTATTATCTTCATCTATTCTTATCGCATCATTAAGAGTAACTTTTGTGCCAGAGAGAAATGTTTGACCATCGGTAGGATAGAAGTTCATCTCTTCTTCAGTATCATTATCATCTGGGATAAAAGTGGCAGTTGTATATGAAGTATTGTGATCAAAATCATCAGAGATTGTTGTATTGACTGTGCCTGTCATTTTATTTAAGTATTCTTCTGTTTTAAGTTCTTTGTTTTGAGCACTCCCTATTCTTTTTAATTTTTCAATCTTATCTTTACTAAAGGATTTATTATATACAGCTTTGGGAGAGAGTTTGAGAAGAGATATTTGGTTTTTATTTCTCTCTGTGAGATTAGTCTCAAGAGTTGAGACAATACTTTGTTTTTCTTCTTGGTTTGTTGATTGTTCATATTTGTTTAGTAAGTTATCTGTCTCTATATTCTTTGATTCAATCACCGTCTCAAGCAAAGCTATCTGCGCAGAAGGAGAGGCTTCTGGTGTAGGAGTGATGTTTTCATCAGCGCGAGAACGGTAGATTTTTTGAGTATTGTTTGTTTTGATGATCACAAATGAAAAAAGAAGAAGAACGATAAGAAAAATCAGCAAAAAAAACTCTCGTTTTCGCAAAAAAAACCTCATAGTTTCATGATAGCAATTTTTTGTTATAATGCAACATAATGATACGTACACGAATCGCTCCATCGCCGACAGGGCAAGATATTCATATAGGCAATCTTTATACTGCGCTTATCAATTGGGCTGTGGCACGAAAACAGGGAGGACAATTTATCCTTCGCATAGAAGATACTGATTGCAAACGAGTGATTGAAGGAGCTGAGGAAAAAATCATAAGGTCGCTTGAACGATTTGGATTATCTCCTGACGAGTCGCCGATAAAGGGGGGAGCATACGCTCCATATAGACAATCAGAACGACTTTCACTTTACAAACACTATGCCGAAGAATTAGTTAAAAAAGGAATGGCGTATTATTGTACCTGTACAAAGGAACGTTTAGACGAAGTGAGAAAAAAACAGCAGTCTGAAAAAAAAGTGCCAAAATATGATAAACATTGTCTAAAAGTCAAAAGTCAAAAGTCAAAAGTCAAAAGTCAAAAGCCATATGTTATCCGGTTGAAAATTCCAGATGATCAAGAGATTGTATTTGAAGATGTCATAAGAGGTAAAATAAAATTCAATAGCATTGATATAGACGATCAAGTGCTTCTTAAATCTGATGGATATCCGACGTATCATTTGGCGGTAGTGGTTGACGATCATCTGATGAAAATCTCTCATGTGATACGTGCGGAAGAATGGATTTCTTCAACCCCAAAACACGTATTATTATATGACGCGTTTGGATGGGAGAGACCTGTTTTTGCACATCTTCCTATTTTGAGAAATCCTGATAAATCAAAATTATCTAAAAGAAAAAATGCGGTCTGGGCGTCGTGGTATCTGGAACAGGGATATTTTCCTGAAGCTCTTCTTAATTATTTATCACTGATGGGGTGGTCTCATCCTGAAGGAAAAGAAGTATTTTCTCTTGACGAATTTATTCAGGTGTTTGATCTTAAAGATATAAAAACGGTTGGACCTGTGTTTGACCCCGTGAAAATAGAATGGATGAATGGAGCGTATATAAGAAAGTTAAAAATCAAAAGTCTAAAATTAAAAGTCAGTGAGTTTATAGGAGAAAAATATCCATCAGATATAATTGAAAAAACCATTCCACTTGTTCAAGAACGGATAAAGAAATTATCCGACTATATGTTTCTTTGTGAATTCTTTTTTCAAAGACCACAAAAATACGAGATAGAACTTTTTTCAAAAACTGATTTATTGCAGAAAATGCATGCGCAACTTTCCTCAGTTGAAAAGTGGAACGTGGTGACGATTGGTGAGGCCATGCAAAAACGTGCTTTTCAGGAAAAAATAAAAACAAGTCTCTTTTTTATGATTTTAAGAGTAGCAATCACTGGAAAAAAAATTTCACCTCCTTTGAATGAATCAATGGAAATTTTAGGAAAAGATGAATGCCTTGTGCGACTTCAGGCAGTGTATGAAAAAGATAATTAAGTACGATACGTCTTTATTTCACTTGATTTTACATAGTCATAAGTATTCACATAAAACTTTTCTTGCGTTTCAAACTCTTATCAGTTGTTTTTTCAAAAAATATGGTCGGGTTTTTCCGTGGCGCAATACCTATGATCCTTATCATATTCTCGTTTCTGAGTGTATGCTTCAGCAGACACAAGTTGAAAGAGTGTCTCAGAAATACCAACCATTTATTACTCGTTTTCCTGATTTTGCATCGCTTGCTCATGCTCCGTTTAGGGAGGTCATGAAATACTGGCAGGGATTAGGATACAATCGTCGTGCGCGCTTTCTTCATGAAACATCCAAATGTATTATTAAAAAATTTGATGGAAAATGTCCATCGGACATTCACATACTCACTAGTTTTCCTGGAATTGGTCATGCGACTGCATCAGCCATCTCTGCGTTTGCGTTCAACAAGCCCTCTATATTTATTGAGACAAATATACGAAGCGTTTTCATTCATTTCTTTTTTTCACAAAAAAAGAATGTAAAAGACACTGAGATAATACCTCTTGTGGAAAAAACCTTAGATAGGAAAAGTCCCCGTCACTGGTATTATGCTCTCATGGATTATGGAGCTCAACTCAAAAAAGAATATCCAAATCCTTCGCAAAAGAGCGCGCATCACGTCAGACAATCAACTTTTGTCAATTCAAATCGTCAGATACGGGGGATGATCTTAAAAATACTTACTTTAACCTCGCCGTTTCCCGAGGACGATCTTTATGCGCGTCTTTTTTTTGAAAAGAAACGGATAGATGAGAGTGTTGCTCAACTGATAAAAGAGAAACTCATCACACGAAAAGGAATATACATTATCATCTGACCTTTTTGAAAAAAAATTATTTAATCTGAATTGCGAAATTCAAAATCAGACTATCACCCTGGTAATCGTTCAGGAGTTGACAAAACTGTCATCCCGAACTTGCCTTCCGATTCGGAAGGCTTGTTTCGGGATCTCGTTTGAAGCGAAATAGATGCTGAAATCACCGCAAAAGGCGGGATCCCGCCAAAGGCGTGGATAAATT
>CAYJVA010000021.1:0-11630 GCA_964373465.1 uncultured Gammaproteobacteria bacterium | reverse complement strand
AATTCCTTGAAGATTCTGCTTAACAACAAACCGCACTAATTGGGAAACTCAGGAGATGATTTATATGGGGTTGAGAAAAGGTTAAACAATCTACACGCATTTTGAACGCACATAACATCGCGCTCTTTATCAGTCATATTAATCTGATAAAAAAAATCCAGATATTCTTTTTGATCATACAGAGGCCAATCAGTACCAAATAGACATTTTGAAAAACCAGCAAACTGACCAAAATCATACAGTTTATCCGCAACATACTTTTTTTGACTACTACTTATCGTTTTATATTCTTCAAAAAGCCCAGATATATCAGCATACACATGTTTATTTTTCAATATCACTGCGGCACAATCCATGATCCAAGGATTACCCATATGAGCGATAATAATATTCAAGCGCGGAAATTGTACTGCCACCTCATCAATAGTCAGAGGATGAGCATATTTTAATAGACCTTTATAATTCATCTCAAGCATTCCGGTATGATACATTATCGGATAATTATGCTCTGAACAAAATTGATATAAGGAAAATAATCGTTCATCATAGGCATAGAAGGCTTCATATCCAAGATATAATTTAACACCAATGATCTTTTTATTTGATAAATAATCGCATAATTTTTTTATCTGATTTTGGTCAAAATTACTCATATCAACATTCCCAATCACACGAAGTTTTTCAGAATTTTTGGTCATTTCAATCGCACCATCGGTACTTAAACCTTTATCTCCTATTTTATCGGCGATCACAAAAGAATAATCAATACGAGCCTCGCTCATAGATTTTAATAGATCGTCAGTTGTAAATGACTGATTATTCGCACGACCCAAATGTGTATGGCTATCTATAATCATTAATTTTTTAGTTATGAAACTTCTGTAACGATACTATTTTAGCATAATTTTATAATAACTCCCTTTTGTTTTCCCGATTTTTATCACATATCCCTTTTCAACCAATTTTTTCAGATCATATCTCAATGTCCGAGGAGGGATTTTCATTCATTGTATCAAAATTTTTTGCCTAATCTTGCCGAATATTGCCAGATAAGAGAGGTTCACTTGGAGTCAAAATGTAGAGTATAATAATCAATAAACAATGAAAATAGCTGTTGATATATCCCAGATCGTCTATGAAGGAAGCGGAGTGGCGCGGTATACTCAGAACTTGGTTGAATCTTTATTACACTACGACCAAAAAAATGAATACATCTTTTTTTTCTCATCCTTGAGGCGTTCATTAAATAAAGAAATTGAGAATACAATCAAAAAAAAACAAACACTTAAAAAATACCCTTTTCCACCAACTCTCCTTGATTTTATATGGAATAAGTTACATATTTTTCCAATAGATAATCTCGTTGGGAATGTTGATCTGATCATTACCTCTGACTGGACCGAACCACCTTCATCAACAAAAAAAATAACCATAGTCCATGACCTTGTGTATCTCACATATCCTAAGACATTACCACAACAAATAAGAAACGTACAAACTCGCAGGATGAATTGGGTGAAAAAAGAAAGCGCGCTCATCATCGCAGATTCGCACAGCACCAAACACGACATTATTGAACTCCTTAAAATTCCAGATGAAAAAATTAAAGTAATCTATCCTGCAATCATCCACCCCAGGGGTGAAACTCGCTTTACACCTCAGGATACTCAATCTATTTTAAGTAAGTATAAATTAACCACACCTTTTATTTTAACTGTTGGCAAACAAGAACCACGAAAAAATATACCCCGCCTTATTTCGGCTTTTCAAAGTGCCAAATTAAATAACATTGAACTGGTTATTGTAGGAGTACACGGATGGGGAGATTCACATAAGAAAATGAATAATGTACGATATCTTGGATTTGTGACTGACGAAGAATTATCCATACTTTATACATCTGCACTTTTTTTTGTATATCCATCATTATATGAAGGCTTTGGACTTCCAGTCATTGAAGCCATGAGTATGGGCTGTCCTGTCGGCACATCTAATACCTCATCGTTGAAGGAAATAGGAAAAAATGCCTGTCTTCTTTTTAACCCGTATAATAAAGAAGAAATGACACAATCATTAGTCAATTTATCTGCCAATAAACAGTTGCGACAAGACCTCATAAAAAAAGGATTGCAACGAGCGCTTGATTTTTCGCAGGAGAAATTGGCACAACGCTTATTAGACGTTTTTAATACACTTTATGATCATAGGAGTTGACGGAAATGAAGCCAACGTGAAGAAAAAAGTCGGCGTCTCAGTCTATACGTTTGAATTGCTTCATTATTTTTATAGTACAAAAGATAAAGATAATCAATTCGTTGTTTACCTGAAAAACCAGCCCAGACATGATATGCCCACAGAAGACACTTTTTTTAAATATCAAATTGTTTCTGGAGATTTTCTCTGGAGCCAATTATTTCTGCCATTAAACTTATATCTAAAGCAAAAAGTTGATATTTTTTTCTCACCCGCGCATTATGCCCCTCGCTTTTGTCCTGTGCCAATAGTCGTGACTATTCATGATCTTTCCTATTTTTATTATCCTGATGAATTTTTGAGAAAAGATCTCTATCAACTGAAAAACTGGACAAAGTACAGTGCTGAGAAAGCGCGAAAAATAATCGCGGTATCAAAAAATACAAAAAAAGACCTGATGAAATACTACCATGTGCCAGAAAATAAAGTAGAAGTTATTTATAATGGATTCAATAATAAATTAAAAATTAAAAACGAAAAGCGAAAAATTAAATTAAAAAGTAAAAAGTATATTCTTTATTTAGGAACAATACAGCCGCGCAAAAATCTTGGGACCTTAATCGCCGCATTTCAGCTTATGCTTAAAGAAAAACCAGAATATTCACTCATTATCGCCGGCAAAAAGGGCTGGTTATATGAAAAGATATTTGATCGGGTCAAAGCGCTCAATCTTGAAGAAAAAGTAATTTTCACCGGGTATGTTAATGATGAAGAAAAAACAGAATTATATGAAAATGCCTCCATCTTTGTCCTTCCCTCACTCTATGAAGGCTTTGGTATTCCCCTCCTTGAAGCTATGAACTTTGGATGCCCTCTCATCTCGTCATTCACCTCAAGTCTACCGGAGATAGGAGGAGACGCATGTCTTTATTTTGATCCCACAAAACCAATAGAACTGAAGGAAAAAATGAAGGAAATGATAGAAAATACTACCCTTCGCCAAGAACTTATCCAAAAAGGTAAAAAAAGAGTACACTTATTTAGTTGGGAAAAATGCGGAAAGGAAACGTTAAACAGCATTAAAAATACCTATGAAGGATAAAACTGGAAAATCACTCACTTTTGAGGAAATTATTTATAAGATTCTCAACCGCCTTTATAGTATCATTATTGAATTTGAGATGTATATGCTTCATCTCACAGGTTGTATCCCCTCACATCATATCCGAAGACTTCTCTATCGCATGGCGGGTATGAAAATCGGCACAGGATCAACTATCCATATGCACGCGCGTTTTTATGATGCAAAAAATATAACTATTGGAAAAGATTCAATCATCGGCGAATACGTGATTCTTGATGGACGAGATCAATTAACTATCGGCAATCATGTAGACATTGCCTCTGAAGTGATGATCTATAATTCCAAACACGATATAAACGATCCAGATTTTAAGGCAATCAATGGAAAAGTGACGATTGAAGACTATGTCTTCATCGGACCCCGCGCCATCATCATGCCTGGTATAACGATCAGAAAAGGCGCAGTCGTCGGAGCAGGAGCAGTGGTAACCAAAGATGTAGCTCCTTATACAGTCGTCGGGGGCATCCCCGCACAAGTCATCGGTGAGCGAAAAATAAAAGATCTAAAATATACTCTCGGCCGAGCCTGCTGGTTTCGTTGAAACAAATAAACCTATGAAAAAACGAGTTTTTCTCATACATGGATGGGAAGGATATCCTGAAGAAGGATGGAGACCATGGTTAAAAAAAGAGCTCGAAAAAAAAGGATTTATCGTAAACGTCCCTACTATGCCATGTACCAAACATCCCAAAATGAATGAATGGGTAACACATTTAATAAAAATTATAGGTGAACCAGACGAAAACTGTTATTTTGTCGGTCATAGTCTGGGTTGTATAGCAATTTTAAGATACCTTGAAAGACTTCGAGGAAATCAAAAAATCGGAGGAGTTATCTTAGTTGCAGGTTTTATTTCTGATCTTGGGTATGAGGAATTAAAATCTTTTTTTATGAAGCCAATAGATTGGGATAAAATAAAATCTCATTGCGCGCAATTTATTGCGATACATTCTGATAACGATCAATACGTTTCACTCCATTATGGTAAACTTTTTAAGGAAAAATTAAACGCTGAGATAATTATAGAGCATAATATGCATCATTTTAGTGGTGACGATGGGATAGACGTACTTCCAATCGCTTTACAATCAGTTTTAAAAATAGCTCAATAACTCAAATTATCTAAGCCCTCGAGGCATACATATAAATACCTTTTACAGTATGAATATAAACGATGAACAATATATGAAACTTGCCATTGAAGAAGCAAAAAATGCAACTTTTCCATTTGGTTGCATATTAGTAAAAAACAATAAGGTAATTGCACATGGAAAATCAGGTGAAACAACTAATTTTGATCCAACCGCACACGCAGAAATTAAAGCAATCAGATCAGCATGTAAAAAAACACGTTCTAAAGACTTATCTGGAACTACCTTATACTCAACCTGCGAGCCATGTCCTATGTGTTTTTCCGCTTCTTGGTGGGCAAATATTACCAGAATAGTGTATGGAATTTCATTAAAAGAATCATCAAAACTGTTTGGCCAGGAAATTCTTGTGAGCGTTGACTATCTTAATGAAAAAGGTAATAATAAAATTAAACTAAAAGGGGGAATTCTTGAAGATAAAGTACTAAAAATGTATAAAGAATTTTTGAAATAGAATCTTGAAAATAATCTCAGGACGAACAAATATTGACACTCAAAATCATAAAAATCATAAAAATAAATTAACTCTCAACATGTGTGTCAGACATACAATTACGATGAATCGATTCATTGGAATTTTATTAATTTGTGAACTCTTGCACGAAAACCCTACCAAAGATACCTGCGTCAATCACCCCTATCCCCACTTTTCCAAACCCTTGAGACAAGATATTACGCCTATGGCCTTCTGAATTTATCAATCCCGTATGCGCAACTTGCACGTCTGGCGCATACGCGAGATTTTCCCCAGTGATAACATATACTATCGCATGCCGATCCAACCGTTCTGCCGGAGATGCGTTATCAACCGATGAATAATGTGAAAATACACCCCTTTGAAACATCTCTTCTCCATACTCTCGGGCAACGACTCTCAGGCTTTCGTCAAACTTAAGGCTTTGCACCCCAGCCTTTTTTCGCTCGTTATTGATGAGGTTGAACATCTCCACCTCTGATATCGGATCTGACTTCAGTTTTGCTTTTTCAACAGTAAATCCAAGATCAACTCTTTTGTCTGAATTCTGCTTAATAGTCAGGAAATTCAAAGTCTCCACAATCGCGTCATTAAAAATCAGCCTCAACTGTGATTCAAGTCCCTGTGAAAGAGCGATCAGAGAAGGTGCTGTTTTTGAGTGAAGAATTGCATTTTTTATAGATCCACGGACAGGAAGGGTAAAAAAAAGGGTGATGATAAAAGTAAAAAAAATAACTCCATTGATAAAAGCTGGGATAAAACCGATGATCTTATTTAATTTATTATTATACAATTTCACAGGGATTTTTTTCATCAGCACACGTACGATGGTAAAAAAAACAATCTCTGTGATGCTCCACGCGATAAAAAAACCAAGCGCATTGGATAATCCCTTAGATAATGATATATACGAAGACAGTAGTGTGCCAAAATAAGAATAAAACCGAAGCGATATAACTAATGAGAAAAAAAGCCCACCAAAATCTAATACCGACGCAACAAACCCCTTATTCGTAAAAACGGCATATAAAATGAAAAAAATAAAAACAAGGTCTACCCAATTTCCATAATGTCCAATACGTGTAAATAAGTGTTCACTCATTATCTATGATAAAATGTACATTAATATGTATACAAGTATACGCCTCAAAATTATCATTCACAGAGTGCGACAAAAAATACAAAAGCGCAAACAGTTATCACTGGCTCTTTTTGCTACTTTCTGTTTTCTATTCTTTTTCTACCTTTATATTCTGAAAGACCTTCCTAATCCACACCAATTACAAAATTATAAAATAATTCCTATATCCAGTCAATTACTAGATAGGCATGGGAAACTGCTTTTTGAAATATATCGTTCTGAAAATAGAATTCCTATCAAATTAAAGACTCTTCCGTTTTATGTTGCACAAGCAACTATCGCAATAGAGGATAAAAATTTTTATAAGCATGGTGGTATTTCTTTTTTTGGCGGAATTGCTCGCGCAATAAAAGACAATATATTCCAAAATAGACTACAAGGCGGGTCAACCATCACTCAACAGTTAGTCAAATCAGCGCTTCTTACTCCTGATCGCACCATACGGAGAAAGATAAGAGAAATGATCCTTGCGTTATGGACAGAGCAGATTTTTACAAAAGATCAGATACTGGAGATGTACCTCAATCAAGTCCCCTATGGCGGATCAGCATACGGCATTGAAGAAGCATCACGCACCTATTTTGGGAAAAAGGCTGAAAATGTATCTTTCACTGAATCAGCGTTTTTGGCTGGCCTCCCTCAAGCTCCCAGCCTCTACTCACCCTATACTAATCCTGACCGAGCGGAAAATAGAATGAAGGAAGTGATCCAACAAATGTGCAAACAAGAATATATCCAAAATGTTCCAGGACTTTCAAAAAAATGCGCTACAGAAGACATCAATAAAATTATAGATTACTATGGAAGTCCCGATGTCATTCCACTTACCATTCCCATCAAAGCGCCGCATTTTGTTTTTTATATCAAATCCCTCCTTGAACAAATGTATGATGCTCCAACCGTTGAGGAAGGCGGACTCATAGTCACGACTACCCTTGATCTCAATCTTCAAGAAAAAGCTGAGGATATTCTGTCAAAAGAGTTGGACAAATTAAAAAAATTGAAAGTATCAAACGGAGCGCTACTCATCACCAGACCACCCACTGGAGAGATTCTGGCAATGCTGGGGTCCAAAGATTATTTTGCCACTCCATCGGGAGCTTTTAATGTAACGATCGCTTATCGTCAACCAGGTTCATCTATCAAACCATTAAATTATGCAGTCGGCATTGAGAGAAAACTCGTCACACCAGCAACTGTCTTTTTAGATATGCCTGTGTGTTTTAAGACGAGCAACCCAAAAAAACCTTATTGTCCGCATAATTACGATGGATCATTCCATGGTGCCGTACAACTTCGTTTTGCATTGGGAAACTCGTACAACATCCCCGCGGTCAAAATGCTTGCCATAAATAAGGTTGCAGATTTCACTGCATCCTCATCAGCTTTTCTCATTGATAGTTTTTCAGATCCCGAAAGATATGGACTGTCACTCACCTTAGGAGGCGCTGAGATAAAAATGATTGAGATGAATCAAGCATTCTCAGCCTTTGCTAATCAAGGAATTCCAAAAAAACTTGCGCCAGTGCTTAAAATCACTGACAAAAAAGGAAAAACTCTGTATGAGTATAAAGATCCAAATTATGTAAAAGATATTTCAAAATCTCTTGAATATCCTAATTACACTGCCTTAAATGGCACACGCGCAATTTCAAAGGAGACCGCCTTTCTCATATCTCATATTTTACTTGATAACAATGCGCGATCCGCCGCATTTGGATCGTCAAGTTTTTTAAATATACCAAAACACGCGGTATCAGTAAAAACAGGTACGACGAATGACAAACGCGACAATTGGACTATCGGGTATACTCCTAATTTCTTGGTAACAGTGTGGGTCGGGAATAATGATAATACCCCCATGGATCCCTATCTTACGTCTGGAGTGACTGGTGCCGCACCTATTTGGAATGCTGTGATGAAAGAATTGTTGAAAAATCAACCAGACCTGTGGCCAAAAAAACCAGA
Source organism: uncultured Gammaproteobacteria bacterium (assembly GCA_964373465.1). Lineage (GTDB taxonomy): Bacteria > Patescibacteriota > Microgenomatia > UBA1406 > HO2-37-13b > DATDVH01. Next base: position 3,558 of record CAYJVA010000021.1, on the reverse strand, counting down.
AAACATTGTCGGACGAAATGTCTGTATTATATCAGGCGCGCTTGCGATCAAGACGGAAGACGTATCGAAAAACTGCCCTTCACGCTTTGAATATTTTATAAAAGGAACCGAACCAAAACAGGGAGAAAGTCTCAAACGATTAGTTCCCGTCTCTCGCGATACAGGATTTCTCACTCGTGCCGATGATCCGTCAGCCGAGATGCAGGAAAAACAAATCATTCAAGACGCCTACTCCACCTATTGCATAGACTGCAACCACGAAGCCGAACCATCTGCTTTTATCAAACTTTAATCTAAGAAGCTTTTATACCATGATTTGAATTTTTTTCTATAAACTCAAACAATATCGTCATCAATCTTTCAATATACTTGAAAAACAGGGAGTAAAAATCCTCAGGGTTTATCCAGGAAATGTCACTGTCCCGGATAAATATAAAACCATCAAAATAGATTAACTCCCGATGAATGCTTCAAAAATATAATTACGATGAATCGATTCATTGGAATTTTGTTTACAACAATTGCTTTCGATCTCGTTGATGTTGATAATAAATACGTTTGTTAGACTTCCAATCTGAACCTTTTCTTGGAAAAGCTATAAAATCTACTAAAATATCTTCTAAAAACGATTTGATTTTTTCATCGTTTATTCTTTTTGAAAGAAACTTTTTAATCTCTTGTGAGTTATCAAAAAGGTACTTAAAATGACTAATTGTTGATACAGAAAGTTTAATCAACCCTCCTATTTGACGAGACGAAACATCTTTTGTGAAAAGATAAAAACACGCAATTCTCTTTGCAATCATGATTTTCTCAGTTGGCGTTAAAAGCTCTTTCAGTAGTACTTCTGCTTGATTTTTATTATTTACGTTCACTATAAGATCAAAAAAAAGGTTAAAAATTTTGTTTAGTTTGTCTCCATGAAGTGTTCGTTTTGATACTTGAGGCATATACTATAAAACATAGAACATCTCATGACATTTTTCAACTCCTTTTTCCAATGAATCGATTCATTGGAAATAAAACTCCTTATTATAAATACTACAAACTACAGAGACAGAGGAACTTATATATTGCTATAAAGTAAAACTAAAATGAATAAAATCTAAATAAGATTAAGATAGATTAAGATAATTGACTCATAATAAAATAAACTGTTCTAACGATTCAATGCCTCTATACCGGGCAGTGTCCCCTTTTCTATAAACTCAAGCATGGCGCCGCCGCCCGTTGAAATATGAGTAATTTTATGCAAGTATTCTTCCTTAGAGATCGCAGCCAACGTATCTCCTCCACCAACGATTGATACTGCATCGGTATTATGAGTAACCGCGTAATATATAAAGTCAGTACCGCGCTTAAATAATGGATTTTCAAAATACCCCACTGGCCCATTCCAAATGATTGTCTTTGCTTTTGCGATAATTGACCCAAATTGTGCCTGAGTCTCAGGACCAATATCAAGAATAGAGACTTTATGTGGCACCTCTTCTATCTTTCTCACTTCACTATCATTTTGATTTTTTTTAGGGTCACCAATCACCACATCTGAGGGTAAAATAATTGCGGTATTTTTTTGAGCGGCAAGAAAAAGTAATTTTTTTGCCTGATCCACCTCCTGATGTTCACAGAAACTTTTACCTATAGGATACTCTTGAGCGCATAAAAATGTATTGGCCAATCCTCCTCCAATCAATACATAATCAGCTATTTCAATCAGCCTTCCAATCAAATCAATTTTTGTTGATATTTTTGTGCCACCTATAATCACCACAAATGGTTTCTTTGGTTTTTTTAAAGCAGTACCTATAATTTCAATTTCTTTTGCAAGAAGAAGACCTGCATAAGACGGTAAAAAATGAGGAAGACCCACGACTGAAGCATCATTTCTATGTGATACTCCAAAAGCATCATTGACATACATATCAGCTAAATTTGACAGTTTTTGTGCGAAATTATTCTCATTTTTTTTCTCCTCGGGGTAAAAACGAATATTTTCAAGCATAATGATCTCGTTTTCTTTTTGGCGTGCGATAATCTCTTTTCCCTTTTCAGTAAGAAAATCATCTACTAATGTGACTGTATAACCGGGTAATAATGTCTGTAAATGAATAGATACAATCTTAAGTGAATGCTTGGGATCGCGTTTTTCAGGACGATTCAAATGAGAAATAAGTATAAGTTTGTTATGATCTTTCAAAAGTAATTGAAGAGTGGGAATAGATTGTCGAATACGCGCATCATCAGCAATCGTCAACTTGTCAGTCAAGCTGACATTAAAATCAACTCTTATGATGATTTTTTTTCCTTCAATTTTTACCTCATCAATTGTTTTGATATGAAATCCGTTTTTAATCATAGAAAGAAGTCATTTGACAAAAGTCATATATTTTAATACATCTGCTCTGCTTCCCATCGCGACAGAAGCTCGTTGATCAAGTGTCTTGGGCTGAATAGTGAGGGGACTGACCGATCCACTTACTGCCATACCTCCTGCTTGCTCCATAACAAAACTTAAAGGATTTATCTCATACATAAGGCGTAATTTACCATTCACATCTTTTTTGTCTTTTGGATAGATAAAAATACCACCTTTTAACAAGGTCCTGTGAACATCAGCAACCATTGAACCAATATATCGTAATTTATATGGTTTCTCCATTCTTATATTATTTGTTTTAATGTCCTTTATATACCGACGCACCCCATCGCTCCATAACATTTCATTTCCTTCATTGATTGCGTAAAGCGATCCTTTTTCAGGAACACGAATATGTCGATGAGACAGTAAAAAACTACCAATTGATGGGTCAAGAGTAAATCCATTCACTCCATTGCCAGAAGTATACACACACATGACTGATGAACCATATAAAAAATACCCTGCCGCCACTTGTCTCATTCCTTTTTGCAATAACGTACCGCCTGTATGATATATTGAGAAAATTGTTCCCACACTAATATTGACATCAATGTTGGAAGATCCATCTAAAGGATCAAAAAAAATGATATATTCTCCTTTTTTTTGTAGAGAGTAAATAGGCTTATCAAGCTCTTCTGAAGCTATTGCGTGTACGTGTCCTGTTGAAAGAAGCGTCTTCACTAATAAATCATTGGAAAAGATATCTAGTTTTTGAACTTCATCGTTATATATATTTTTTTTCCCTGTTTTACCTATGATGTCTGCCAAACCAGCCATCTTGATATGACTTGCGATTATTTTTGATGAATTCTCAAGATAAGTCATGAGAAGAGTAAAAATACCGGTTGATTTTTTAAAGCGCCGTTCTTCTTGCAGAATAAATTCTGTCAATGTGATAAGTTTACTGTGCATAATCACTGATATTCGCACGCGTATTAACAACGCATAGTTTTTCAAACAAGAACTCAAATTGCTTTGATAATGCATTCATAATAGGGTTTTTTTCATGATGAGAAAGCTCCCATAACTGTTTTTTAAAAGGTCCAAGGGCCTTTTTTCTCATTTTGTAGATATTTTGCTCTTCAGTAAGCGTATTTTTCCATTCATCTTGCGTATTTTTTTTCACCCATTCGTAC
>CAYJVA010000020.1:0-12198 GCA_964373465.1 uncultured Gammaproteobacteria bacterium | reverse complement strand
GAGGGTATGACATTTTCGTCTTGTTAACTATGACATTATCATATTGGTGTAACAAAAACAATCTTCACTTGACATCAGAAAAAAATGCTATACTCTTTTTATCATGGATAATAATCATGTTGATTCTCATCAGGGCACTTCACTGACACGCATACTGGTGCTTTTCTTGTTTGCGGGAATCATTATATTTGCTTCATCTATAGGCACTTATTATTATATGAACAATCAAATGCAAACGAAAGAAAATGCAGTTATCACACCTCTTCAACTGAAGCCAACTATTCAACAAGTGCCAATAACTGATCAACAAATCGTATCGACTTCTACTAATTCAAAAGAATGGAAAACAATTCAATCTGAAACCCCATATGGCTCTAATTCAAAATTTAGTATTCAATATCCACCTGATTGGAATACATTTAGTTTAGGAGGAGGGATTGCGTTAGAATATAAAAAATGGTTAGGTGTTCCTGTTAATCAAGATTCATGTCTTATTACCCTTGGTGAAGGTGGATCGGGAGATGAAGGCAGTGATGTTGTAGTTGAAGAGAGCTCAAAAAATTATGGAGATTTATTTGGTAGTAAAAGTATAACTAAAAAAGGTGGAAAAATAAGTTATGAAGCAACTGTTTTTTCACGAGATAATATAGGATATCTTTTTAGATTGATGGTATGAGATCAAGCAAATTATGACAAGTGTAAGCAAGACTACGAAAACATTCTTGGGACATTCAAGTTTTTGTAAAGATTCGGAGAATAACGTAGGGACAGAGCAGTGCCCTGTCCGTACAAAATGTTTTATTTCTCAAACCCAACCAATGATTCAATAATATAGGGTTTGCGTTGTTTGACCTCGTCATAGACTCTGCGCATATATTCACCCATGATCCCAAGCGAAAAAAGTTGCAATCCACCGACAAACATGATAAGGATAATGGTCGTGGCAAAACCAGGAACTTGTGTGTATGCGGTCGTGAAAAATCGCATATAGACTGCAATGATACTCCCTATAAATGAAATTATAAGGCTTCCTAGACCAACGTAGAACATGATTTGAAGTGGCACATAAGAAAAGGAAAAAATACCATCAAACGCAAGCTTCATGAGTTTTGACATACCATACTTACTTTTCCCTGCATATCGTTGATCTCTCTCATACTCACAACCAATTTGCTTATATCCAACCCAACTTCGCAGACCCCGTACAAACCGATTTCTCTCAGGAAGACTATTGATCGCATCAACCACTTTTCTTCTCATTACACAAAAATCACCACTATCTAAGGGAATATCAATATTCGCAACCATTTTTAACAAACGGTAAAAAAAACCATACATAAATCTCATGCTCGTTTTTTCTTTTCTATTTCTCCGTATCGCATATACCACATCATATCCTTCATGAATTTTTTTAAAAAAAAGAGGAAGTACTTCAGGAGGATCTTGCAGATCAGCATCAAGTACGGCAATGATTTCGCCTGCGGCATAATTGAGTCCTGCAGTCACTGCAGTCTGATGGCCAAAATTACGGGAAAAATTGATTATTTTTACCTGCTTATTTTCTTTTTGCAATTGATTCAATAAGTGTGCGGTTTGATCCGATGAACCATCATTTACAAAGATGATTTCATAATTATCTTCAAGTCTATCCATCGCATAAGTAAGACGACGATAGAGCCTTTTAATACTTTCTTCTTCATTGTAGATTGGAAGAATAAGTGAGTATTTCATTATGGTAGAATTATATACCGCTTTCAGATGAGATTGCAACAAATAGACTCATCTTTTCCGCAAACGGAATCCCGCAGAGCGGTGATCAGCGGTATAACCCTTCGTACGTCCCGCCATGGCGGGACTACGATGGATATACAATATGTTTGATTTTATTATACTTACCCACCGAGCCAAAAAAATGTTTAGTAAAAGAGATATTATTTTGATATTTATTCTTATTATTTTTTATTTTTTAACTCGTGTGATCAATCTCGGACATTTTCCTATTTTTTCAGACGAAGGAATTTATATTCACTGGGCAAAAGTGGCATGGCATGATGCCTCGTGGCGCTTTATCTCGCTCACCGATGGGAGACAGCCCCTTCAGACATGGGCAACGATTCCTTTTCTCAAATTATTCCCAGACAACGCGCTTTTCGCAGGACGGCTTTTTGGAGTATTTTCTGGATTGTTGGGACTTTTTGGCATTTTTACTCTTTCTTTTTACCTATTCGGCAAACGAACTGCATACATCTCTTCTTTATTATATATAATCACTCCTTTTTTTCTTTTTTTTGATCGTTTGGCGATGATTGATAGTGTCGTAAATGCAGGATATATCTGGATATTTTTCTTTTCCCTCCTTCTTGTGAATACAATGAGGTTTGATGTGGCATTAATGTTTGGTTTTTTTTCTGGTATGTTTCTTCTGGCAAAATCATCGGTGAGTATTTTTTTGGGGTTATCTTTGTGCGCTCCTTTAGTTGGTTTTAAGAAAAATGCCCAAAAAAATTATAGAACAATAATAAACTATGGCATTCTCTATGGAGTCGTTGTTATGTTAGCTCTTCTTATCTATAACATACAACGTCTTTCTCCATTTTTTCATTTTGTCGGAGAGAAAAATCATACGTTTGTAAAGACATGGGGTGAATTTATACGCGCTCCATTTTCAGTGGTATCTCACAATATACGGTATACACCACTTCATATCATGCATAATCTTGGATACGCTTCTTTTTTTCTTGGGATTGTTGGATGGTTTTTGATCTATAAAAAAAACAAACTGCTCGCATGGTACTTCCTCATCTGGATATTTTTTCCCTTTATAGTCATAACTTTTTTTATGAAAGTGCTTTATTCACGATATATCATATTTCTTTTCTCGCCATTCATCATTTTCACCGGTTATCTTCTTGCGTTCGTTTTATTTCAAGAAAGCGAAAACCACGATCGTAAGATCGTGGATGAAGTTATGCGATCACGTATGCGGTATGGACTACTTGCCCTTGTTTTTCTTTTTACATTCTATTTTAATTACACCATTATTTTTGATTATAAGAAGATTCCATTTCTGTCCGATGACAGAGGACAATATATTGAAGGGATGCCCTCGGGATATGGCATGGATAAGATCCTTGAGTATGTGAGGTTGCGCTCTTCAGAAAAGCCATCGATAATAGTCGCAAGCGGAAACTTCGGAATGGCAGGGGACGTACTCGATACATTCTTAAAACCTGGTGATAAGATAGGCATTCAGGCTTATTGGCCTCTGAAAGATGAGGATTTAGTTAAAAGTCAAGATCTTCTTGCAACGCACAATGTGTATGTAGTCTCAGCTCATATAGATAAAATTCCCTCTACGTGGCCAGTAAGATTAATTCAAAAGTACGACAAACCCGGCAATCTCTCATCTACTTATTTTTTTGAATTGAAAGGAAATAATTAAATTCTTTCAAATTTATTCTTTAGTTGTAAATTCAATTGCGCGGGTATATACCGCTGTAAGATGAAACACAGTAACCGTTCAGGAGTTGACAAAAATGTCATCCCGAACTCGCCTGCCTGTCGGCAGACAGGTTTCGGGATCTCAGTGTAACATCCATAGATGCTGAAATCACCGCAAAAGGCGGGATCCCGCCAAAGGCGTGGATAAATTCAGCATGACAGTATGGTGCGTAAGGTGAGTTATTAAGTATCTTTCCATCTTTCGTAAGCATTATAAGATCAGAAAATATTGTTTTATTTTATGATGTTGGCACGGGCAATCAAGTGTATCGGTAAGAAACAAAAATTACCTCGTTAGTAGATTCTCAAAACATCAATCACACCCTGAAGGTGTGAGATAATTGGCAAATAGGGTGATTTTTATTTTCCTCAAGAAAGTCATCTATTTGGTATGTATCTATAATCTTTTGTAAAAGGTTGTTGTATCCTTCATTTGAGCTATCAATCGTTGCGTTATTTTCCTGAAAAAAGACTGGCTCGCTTGTGACAATATCATTTACTTTTGTTAGCCTTTGTACAGAATCAATTCTTGTCTTTAGTCTTGAGAATAAAACAAAATGATCTTTTCGCAATCCGTCTGCTCCTTCATCAACAATACGAATTCCTTCTTCTCCTTCTTTAGTTGGCTTTTTTTTGATTACAAGTATTTCTTTCATTCGTTTTGGTTCATCACCTATGAAGAAATGTAGCTTCTTAAATATATGAAGTTTTAAATTAATATTATTAGTAGACAAACCAGTATCATCAGCGAGTTGTATAGTTTTAGAACAGATTGTATATCCTGTGGGTTTGAGTAGGATTTTTGAATCTATTATTGAACTTTCCATATAATCATAAGATAACCGTATCCATTTAACTACTTTTCGCACATTTTGAAAACTAACAGGAGATACTTCTTGTTCTTTTTGAAAATACTTATCTATTTTTTCCATAGATTCAATTTGTTATGCGTGAATAATATACTGACAATATATGCTATAAATATTAAAAATGCAAATACCGATGCCATATTGGCTATTTTTCTTATTATTGTATCTTGAAAAACAAAACGTACTTGATGATTGCCATCAGGGATAACTATAGTCATTAATTTATATTTATTTATATTGTTCATTGCTCTTTCTTTATTATCTATGTATGCACGCCAGCCGGGAAAATAATAGGTATTTAATCTGAATATAGTTGGAGAAGAAGCATTCACTATAAATGTTTTTTCAGCAAATTTATTTTTCAACAGTGTTATTTGAGCATTTCCTGAGATGATCTCATATGGTTTTTGAGGAAGTTGGTTTTTATCTATCGCCACTATAGTAGTACCAATATCTGATTGTGTCGTGACAATTCCTTTGGGAACAAATTCAAATGAGCTTCGACTCACACGCCACATGATCTCGTCTTGAGTCGTGAGTTTTGAGTCGTCAATCCACAAGAGTCTTTGGGGAGTAAAATATTTTTGATAAACCATTATGGTTGTGATAATCAGAAACAGTGTGATAAAAATAGGAACAAATCGGCGTACACCTTGAGGATATAGAGAGTTCCAAAGGATTTTTAAAAAGTAGAGCGCATATCCAGATACCACAGCTATAAAAATTCCAACAAATGTCAAGAAACGCCAGGGGAATTGAAGATACCAAAGATAACGGATGTTATCCCAAATAATGCCAGAATATGAAGTCGTCATAAAAAGGCTAAAAAAAAGCAAAAACAGAAAAAGAAAGTAATATTTTCTTTGAGAAGTTGGTATAAGTAAACGTTGTGAAGTTTTAAGTTTGACAAAATATCCAATGAAAAAAATCATTGACATCAAAACAAGCCCCATGGGTATTTTTCCTAATTGAAATGTCATACCATCATGAAGACCTGCAATTGATCCTCCATATCCCCAAAGCGAATAGAAGAATTGTTCAAGATAGATATAATGAATTTTATAATTGGCAAGTTCTTTAGTTAAGATATCATCAACCAAAGTATGACGTCTTTCCATAAGAGAAGGAAACCAAAAAAAGGCTGAAAGAAAAACCCCAGTCCCAAGTCCGAAGGCGGTATATATCGTAAAACGAATTTTGTCCTTATGCATAAAAACAAAAAATAAAAAGAAAAATCCTATATAAAAAAGCGTGGGGAGGGCGATAAGCGGATGAGTAATTATGAGAAGTGCGAAAACAAGTCCAAAAAATAAACTGTTTTTCAACTTTACTTTTTGAGCGAGGTTTATCATCGTAAAAAATACAAAAGGAAGAATGGCCATGCTGAAAAACTCAGCCAGCGCGCCTCGCACGTAGATAACTACTGCATGATAGAAAAAATAGGTGTATATTGTCGCGCTCAAAAAACCTGCTAATTTTCCTATTAATTTCTTGGTGAAAAAATAGACGCCGAGCGCGCCCACATAAAATCCCGTCATAAATACAAACTTTATTGACCAGATAAGTGAAAATCCTATGCCATGAAATATGAGAGCAAGATAATAGATAAAAGGCGGATAAAAGTTAAAAAGCGGATATCCAAAACCAAACCCCAATCTATCAACCCAACGAGGATAGAGCGCGCCCTGTCGTATTCCTTCATCAAGTAAAAAAAGACGTACGATATGTTGATCGTCGTGCATGGAAAAATATGCGCCGTTTATCAATCGTGCAAACGCAGGAACTGTTATAATAAAAATCAATATAAAAGGAAAAAGTCGTCTCATGTGAGTATTTTAATTTATTACTGACTGTTTTTCTATGGCTGAAGACGTACAAAAGATTAAATCACGTAGTTTCTTAAGCGCTTCCACATTAGTCGTTCAGACTTCTTATTCGGCATTATTAGGTTTTGTTGCTTTTTTTATCCTCACTTTGAGGTCGGGTATACACCTTTTAGGGATTTATAATACCGTGCTTGCCATGATCTCTTTTTTTAATTATTTTACGAATTTGGGTCTTGCGGCGGCACTTCTTCAGAAGAAAGACTTGGAAGAAAAAGATATACATACTGCATTTTTTATCCAATTTTTTCTTACCATAATTGCAATTATCATTGGTTTTTTCCTCACTAATCATTTGTTCACTTTTTATAAAGATCTTCCCCACACCGCCATTTATCTTTATTGGGCCATATTGGTTTCTTTTTTTCTCCTCTCTTTAAAAACAATTCCTTCAGTGCTTCTTGAAAAAAAAATCGCTATTTATAAGGTTGTTTTTGTTCAAGCATTAGAAAACACTGTTTTTTACGCCTGCGTCATTATTTTTTCTCTTCTTGGTTTTGAGATATATGGATTGGTTATTGCGGTATTATCTCGTTCACTCCTCGGGGTGATTGTTATCTATATCATGTATCCATGGTCGCCTCGCTTGATTTTCTCAATGCAGTCGGCAAAACGTTTACTTCGGTATGGCATCCCTTTTCAAGGAAGTTCTTTTTTGGCTCTTATCAAGGATGATTTATTGATTATTTATCTTGGGTCTGCGATAGGTCTCACCAATCTCGGATATGTCACTTTCGGTAAAAAGTACGCGGAGTTTTCCATACGGATTATTATGGATAGTATCAACAGAGTTGCATTTCCTCTCTTTTCTCGTTTTCAAAAAACCAAAGACATGCTTGCAAAAAGTCTTGAAAAAGTATTATTCTATGAATCAATTTTTATTTTTCCCATACTGATAGGGACTGTTTTTGTCTTTGATAGTTTGCTACGGATTATTCCCGGATATTATGAAAAATGGCATCTTGCTCTTTTCTCTTTTTATTTTTTCTCTCTCTCATCCTTTTTTGTCAGTATGAGCACTCCGTTTATTAATCTTTTTAATGCAATTGGAAAATTGAAAATAAGCTTTATGTTTATGGCGTTATGGACAGTGCTTTTGTGGGGATTAGTTCTTGCATTGATGAATTTTTTTGGATACAACGGCATATCAATTGCCTTTTTTCTTATGTCGCTCACGTTCATAGTGGTGGTCAAAACAGCTCATCAGTATGTACATTTTTCTCTGAAAAACACATTATACCCAAGTCTTATCTCAACAGGTGCCATGACACTATACTTATTCCTTATCCGAGGAGTAGTACTCATCTCTCTTCACAACAGTGTGTTATATATGGTATTATCTATTTTTGGCGGAGTAATAGTTTATTTTGTAGCGCTCTTTTTGTTGAAAGGAAAAGGTTTTTACCAAGAAATGAGAGGATTATTAGCATTTAAAAAAAATACACTCTGAATAAAAAAATTGCTATTATCACTGTAAATTATCAAAATTACGAGGTCACTGAAGAATTTATTGAGTATTTTAGGAAGATGAATTCTCAGACCTTTACACTTTTTATTGTTGATCTTTCAATCAACAGGAAAGAAATTTCTCCTGAAAAATGGATGAAAGTTCTTCTCGCTGAGAATAAAGGATATGCGAGGGGAGTAAATGTCGGGATTGAACACGCGCGCTCACAAGGATATAATCAGTTTGTCGTGATGAATAATGACACGAGAGTAAAGGCAAATTTTGTCAATAAGGCTCAAAATAGCCTGAATAAACATCCCAGAACTTTAATTGCAGGAAAAATATATTACGAACCGGGATATGAGTATCATAAAACACGATATACAAAGCAAGAATTAGGGCATGTTATCTGGTATGCAGGAGGATTGGTCGATTGGAAAAATGTATATACTATTCACAGAGGTATTGATGAAGTTGATCACGGTCAATATGACCTTTTTGAAAAAACTGAGTTTATCACAGGTTGTCTCATGCTTTTTGATAAGGCGGTCTTTGATGCCGTGGGGAAGTGGAATGAACGGTACTTTCTTTATTATGAAGATGCTGATTGGTGTGAACGGACAAAGCGTAAAAACATATCGCTTTATTATGATCCCGCCGTCGTCATCTGGCACAAAAACGCACAATCAACAGGCGGATCAGGATCATCATTACAAAGGCGTTATCAAGAAAAAAATCGTCTTATTTTTGGGTTAAAATATGCGCCCCTTCGCACTAAACTTCACTTGATCAAAGACTTTTTCTTTACGAAAATGAAAATGAGATAGATAAGATTGATTATGGCAAAAATAATGATGATGGTATGTTTTAATTGTATTTTTTCTACACTATCCCATGCGCCAAATCGAATATAAGGGTAATACGAGAATAATAATCCCGCAAAAAAGACATTAAGCTGGGAAAGTAGTTTTTCAAAAAAAGGTATAAACGCAAAAAGAGCAAGAAAATACCATGGCTGAATTTCTCCTTTCATGCTTATGACGATAATAACACCTATTTGTAGCGCAAAAATGATTATCGCTGAGTGAGCACGTATATTTTTACTCAAAAAAAGAAGAGGAATAGTGATATATTTTATTCCGACAGAAAATAATAACACGATAAACCCATAAAAAACATTTTTTCGTTTAAGCACGAAATATAATCCAATTATAGCAAACGACAGTGAAATAAAATCATTATGCGCATTCACTAATCCTTCAATAATAATGAGCGGATGAGTTGCATAGAAAAATGCCCATTTCCTATTCATTTTTTTAAGAAGTAAAACACTCATGACATAAAAAAATACATATATTGTTTTAAGAAAGAAAAAACTCAATACAAATTTTCCAAACGATAAAAAAGAAGGAATGATCGTAACGATTAAAAAAATGGGTCCATACGGATAAGGACGATGTACCCAGTGCATGAATCTCAACCACGGATCATGAGGAAAATCTAACGCTCTAAAGACATAAGGATTCTTATGATAAAAAGTAAATATCTTTGCATCAAAAAGATAATTGAAAAAATCATGTGTGAGAAGCGGATATGAGACAAGGGTAAGAATGGAGACAATCAAAATAATTCTATTCAAAGATGCCTTTTTATGATGTTTTAAAAAATAAAAATGGGATAAGAATAGGAGAGAAATAAGAAAACCGTATAAATAAAATGAAAGATCACGTCTATAATACCCTATTGGTATGAGAATAGATCGGAAGTTGTTCCACGCGCTGTGGTTGATGAAAGTGATATTTGGATCAATTAAGACGTATGAATAGAGTATAAGACAGACAATCAATAGGAAATAAAAAGACGTAATGATCTTATGATATACTATTTTCCAATTCATGAGATATTTTAATGATATAATAATACGGTAACATTATGACTTTTGTGTATATAGATGCTCACGCATCTATTATATTATTTTACGACGCAGAGCGTCGGGGAATTAAACCCTAAAAGGGATTAAACAGCAATGAGAGATGTACTGACTGTGATTATTCATACACACAATGAGGAACTCAACATAAAAGAATGTATAGAGTCAGCTCGAATGCTCACTGATAATATCGTGGTTATAGATATGGAGAGTAGTGACAAAACGAAAGATATCGCATATGATAACGGCGCCGTTGTCTTTTCTTTTCCCCACACCCAGTATGTTGAACCAGCTCGTGAGTTTGGTATTGAGAAAGTGAAGTCTGATTGGTTTTTTATACTTGATGCGGATGAACGACTGACGAAAAAACTTTCCGATGAAATAAAAGGAAATATAAGTAATACCCAATGTACTCATTATAAAGTGCCACGAAAAAATATTTTTGCAGGGAAAAAATGGCTTCGGTGGGGAGGATGGTATCCAGACTATCAGATACGACTTATTCAAACATCATCTTTTGTAAGCTGGGGAAATATGATCCACAGTCCTCCAAAAATAACTGGATCTTGCGGGATACTACGCGTTCCTCTCATACATTATTTTCATCACAATCTTGAGAATATGGTAGATAAAACTACTGTATATGAGCATATTGAAGCAGATTTATTGTATAAAGCAGGAAAAAAAGTGAATGTCATGACTTTTTTTAGGAAATGTGCTGGCGAGCTCTATAGAAGACTTATTCGTTATAGGGGATTTTTGGATGGTTCATATGGCATAATAGAGTCAATATATCAAGCGTTTTCAAAAACCATCACGTATCTTTTCTTATATGAAAAAAATCGCAGTGTATGATCCATATCTTGATGTGTTGGGAGGAGGAGAAAAACTTCTTTTATCAATAGTAAAAGTGTTTGAAGAGTATGGATATAGTATTGATGTGCTGTGGAATGATCCTACTATTCTTGATTCTTTAAAAAAGAAATTGAATCTTACTTTCAAAACAGCGCGCGTCATACCAGTGTTTACTTCTTATCCATTCATGAACACATTAGTAAAAACTGCAGAATATGATTATTTTTTTTATGTGACTGATGGAAGTTATTTTTTTTCACTTGCGCGAAATAATTTTGTCTTTTCAATGTATCCACAACGCCTTTTATATAAAAACACCATGATAAATAAACTCAAGTGGTTTCAATGGAAATTTATAGTCATTTCTGCATTTACAAAACGATTTGTTGATCAATGGACAGGAACTGATAATACTATTTTGTGTCCATATATTGATATATTTGCCCTTGAGACTGTGAAATCATTCAAAAAAGATAAAATTATTTTAACAGTTGGGAGATTTTTCACACATCTTCATGCGAAAAGACAAGATATTCTTATAAAATCGTTTAAGCAACTTCAGCAAAAAAATAGAGCGTTCAAAGATTTTACACTTTATCTTATTGGCGGATTGAAAGAAGAGGATAAAGAGTATTTTAATGAATTAGTGCGTCTTGCGGAGGGAGATTCACATATTGTTTTTCTTCCCAATGCTTCGTATGAGACAGTCTCAGAATATTATAAAAAAGCATTGTTTTACTGGCATGCGACTGGGTATGATGTTGATGAAAAATTACATCCTGAAGCAGTTGAACACTTGGGGCTTACTCCTCTTGAAGCAATGGCTTCAGGGTGTATTGTGCTTTGCCACGCAAGTGGCGGACCAAAAGAGATGATTAAACAGGGAGAAAATGGGTTTCTGTATCATACTATAGAAGAACTCATTGATCAAACAAATGGTATTTATGGAGAGAAAAATAAACTGGAATTAGTCAAGAGAAACGGTTATGAATATGTTAAAAAGAACTTTAGTTATGAAGTTTTCAAGAAAATGATAACTTCTTATTTCCGTTTGACAAATGACATATAGGTATGATATTATCATCGTATTATGACAATTGAGAGAAAAATTATTCAACCTGATCCTCTTGTTTTATTAGGGGATGAGTTTCAGAAAAAAGAGCTAAAAACTCCAAAAGATTATACTCAATATTGGATAACGCGGTGGAATATTCTTTCCCTGAAGGCTGGATTAACGATCAAAGTAACTCCATGTGATCGTACTGCTGAAGATCTTAAAATGCTTGAAAGAGAGCAGAGAACACTCCTTTTTAATCCGAATATTGGGTTAGAAAATTTAGGGGTTATTCATCCAGATTTGAAAAGTTGGATTTTCAGTTCGGAATGGGCAAAAGAAATCATCTCTCATAATAAAAAAGAAGGATGGCTTGATATAGAAGATTCTATACAATCACCCAATCCTGGTAGAAGAGAGGAAGAAGTGATAAAAGAAATACTGAAGAGTGATCAAAGCGGTATGTCTTTAGATACATATATCATAGGTTCATGTGATTTTTTTGATAGGACTGGACTATATTTCGATTATGACGATACAATTTCTCGATTACCTGGTTCTTTTGGACCAAACTCTACACGAGGGCAAGGAAATAATTATATGTTTCATGCTACTTTTAATAATATAGGGGTTTTGATAGTAAATAATTATTTGTTTCC
>CAYJVA010000019.1:0-12281 GCA_964373465.1 uncultured Gammaproteobacteria bacterium | reverse complement strand
CATACCAGGAAAAATCATAACAAGTTCTTCCTTTACCTTTACACCTTCATTCTGCAACTGTTGTGTTTCAGCTATAACAACTGATGTGTAATCAGATATATGTTTTTCAAACCGGTCAAAACATCGAGGAGCATCATAGTCAAGATGCCTTTTTTGAAGCTTTATCGCAGTATCTTTTCCAAACCGCTGTTCTATCCTTTGCATTGTTTGTGGCAACATTTTCGGTCTTATTATTTTTTCTCCAAAGCTCTGTTTTCTTTCCATATGTATACAATGTATTTGAATTTTTTAAGCTGACTTAATTTTCACTTATTATATACTATAAGTTATAAATAAACAAGGGGTATGTGGGGTTGTATATGATACAATGCTTTTTATATACGGCTTCGCTCGTGGTTTATTTTAATTGACAAATTCACTATTTTGTTCTACAATTACTAAAGTTTATTAGTAATTCTGGAATAAAAGCATCAATTTTGAGGTAAAATGTATGGATAGTAAAGTTATGGAGATTCTTAAACAATCTTCCTATTACAGTAAACAAAATATTGGACTTGCTCTTGGTAAAGAAGGTAAGGATTTAAGCTATTGGATTCAAAAATTGTTAAAACAAAAGATGCTCATTTCTCTTAAGAAAGGATTGTACATCTCATCGTATTATCGTGATCTGGTATCGCAAAATCCTTCTGACAAAGAACTTTATTATATTTACTTGGCAAATGTGCTTCGTTCACCTTCGTATGTGTCGCTTGAGTATGTCCTCTCACGATATAACATTATTCCCGAATCATCCTATGTAATAACTTCAATCACCACTAAGTCATCGCGAACATTTTCATCAGAAATTATTTCTTTTGTGTATCGGAGTATCAAGAAAGAGTTATTTTTGGGTTGGGAAAACTGGACTTTTAAGAACAAAACAATACGTATCGCAACCAAGGCAAAAGCGCTTTTTGATTTTTTATATCTTAAAAGCTTTGAAAATAAACCCGCGATGGTATCCTATTTATTGGATATGGGAAGAATACAGTGGGAAGTCCTCACCGCAGAAGATAAAGATGAGTTTGTAAAGGCAGTCGCACTGTCATCGTCAAAAAAAATGCAATCAATAATGACGCTTTTAAAAGATAAAAAAATTCTATGATACAACAAAAACTCTTACACATCATTGAGGTACACAAAAACAAATCTCACACTCTTTTTGTTCGTACATTATTGAAAGAGGAGTTGCAGAATTATATTCTGAATTTTGTGTATAACGATACGTTCTATAAAAAACTCATTTTTACTGGAGGGACGTGTCTGCGAAAGATCTATGGTTTACCTCGACTTTCTGAAGATCTTGATTTTGATTTTACGGAACAATGTGATATTCATCTTTTTGCAGATAAAGTACGAGAATATTTTTTTGAAAAATTGCAATATAAAGATATAATGACAAAAATAAGTGGTCGCGAAAATACAGTTTTCTTCAAGTTTCCAATTCTTGAAGAACTTGGATTTACAAAGGGTGCGTCGGATTCATCGGTGCTTTTTGTCAGATGCGATTTTTCCAAAGAAACAGTAGGCATTTTTAAAACTGAGATTAATTCAATCTCAACTTCTGATTTTACTTTTTATGTACTTTCGTATGATTTGTCCACACTCTTTGCGAATAAAATCAGTGCGTTTCTATCACGAAAATTTTTCAAGGGAAGTGAGCAACAGATTCCTTTTAAAGGAAGAGATGTGTTTGACTTAAGTTGGTTTATGGAACTGTCTGCAAAAAGAGGTTTTGTTCTTCAACCCTATTGGAAGAGGATTTTTAAAGTGTTGGATCTGAAAAATAAAGGAGAGGTTATTGAGGCTATACAAGCGAAAATGAAAACTATAGATAAAAAAAGCGTATATACCGATCTTCTTCCTTTTATTGAAGATCTAAAGAGCCTTCAAAATTTCACTGATAATTTTTTGTCTATTATGACGAATAAATTTCTACAGTTCCAAGATCAAAAGGTTTGAGCGGTTAATCGTCCCGACATGAATAGCATTATACACTATAAGTCGTAAATTAACAAGAGGCATGATGGGTTATTCTGTGATACAATGCTCTTTATATTCTATGAACAATATCAGGAATTTTGCCATCATAGCTCATGTGGATCATGGGAAGTCAACTTTAGCTGATCGGTTTTTGGAAATTACAGGTGTGGTGGTAAAAGGTAAACATCAAGAGCAGATGCTTGATCAAAATCCCATCTCCCGTGAGCGCGGGATCACCATCAAATTGGCGCCGGTGAGGATGGAATATAGATATAAGTTAAAAGTTAAAAGTCAAAAATTAAAAGTAAATAATAATGAGACTTTGGACTTTAGACTTTGGATTTTGAATTTGATAGATACTCCCGGACATGTTGATTTTTCTTATGAAGTTGAGAGGACTTTGGCTTGCGTTGAAGGCGTCATACTTTTGGTTGATGCGACTCAAGGCATGCAGGCGCAGACCATCGCTCATGCGTACAAGGCGATTAGTCTTGATAAGGTCATTCTTCCGTGCGTGAATAAGATTGATATGCCCGGGGCTGATGTGCCAAACACAAAAAAAGAACTTGCAGAATTTCTTAGTGTTGCAGTGGATGAGGTGTATGAGATATCAGCTAGAACTGGTCAAAATGTAGAAAAGTTACTTGAAGCAGTGATTGAGAAAATACATGCTCCAAAAAAGTCTAAATCCAAAATTCTAAATCCCAAATCACCGCACATGCGGTATCCCACTGAGGCGGGACACTATCAAAATTCAAATTTTCAAAATACTAAACAAAACAGTTTAGAGTATTTAAGTTTAACACATTCGGATTTGTTTGATGCTTCGGATTTAGGATTTCGTGCTTCTGGTATTCGCGCTTTGATTTTTGATTCTTATTATGATCAATATAGAGGGGTCATTGCGTTTGTAAGAGTGTTTGAAGGTGAGATTAAAAAAGGAGTAAAAGTAAAACTTTTCGCGACACACACTGAGTTTGAAGTGTTGGAAGTGGGTATTTTTACTCCCCTCTTACAAAAAAAAGAACGCCTTGTTGATGGAGAGATTGGTTATGTCGTCACTAATCTTAAAGATATTCATCTTGTCCGCGTGGGAGATACTATGGCTGATAGTACAAGTGATATTTCTCCTCTTCCTGGATATAAAGCAGTCAAACCCATGGTGTATGCATCTCTTTTTCCGACTGATCCTGATGCGTATCATGATGTCAAAAAGTCATTGGAGAAATTGACGTTGAATGATGCTTCTCTCACCTATGAATCAATTTATAGCACTGCGTTGGGTTCGGGTCTCCGAGTTGGATTTTTAGGACTTTTACATGCTGATGTGGTGCGTGAGCGTCTGGAGCGTGAGTTTGGTGTCAGTCTTATATTGACTCCTCCGACTGTGGAATATAGGATGACATCAGCTCATGGGAAAATACAATATGAAGAGCCGATCGCATGTTTGACTGTCGTGACTCCGCAAAAATATACAGGGGTTGTGATGCAGTTATGTGAAGAGTCTCGCGGGACATTCATCACTATGGATAATAAATCACACGTATATCTCTCATATGAAATGCCCCTTTCTGAGTTTATCTCTTATTTTTATGATCGCTTGAAAACCATCACTTCAGGATATGCATCTTTAGATTGGGAAATTATACGATACCAACCAGTTGATGCAGACAAGCTTATTTTATTACTCAATAGCGAACCAGTTGAGGAGTTTTCTGAGTTTGTCGTCACTGATCGTGCATATGAGCGAGGGCGTATGCTAACCCAGCGCCTTCACGATCTTATCCCCCGTCAGCAGTATGAAATTAAAATACAAGCACAATATAAAGGGAAAATCATCGCAAGTGAACGCATTGCGCCATTTCGAAAAGACGTGACTCAGAAGTTATACGGCGGTGATCGTTCACGTAAAGATAAATTACTTGATAGACAGAAAAAGGGTAAAAAAATGATGAAGCAGATCGGGCGCGTGGAGATACCAAAAGAAGTTTTTCTCAAGCTTTTTAAACAATAAAAGTATGTTTAGGATGATAATTGAAGCATTTTTGTGACTTGTGCCACAGCTTTATATTGTTTGTATGCCTCTGTCGTAAGATTAATAGTTTTTACCATTTGGATGATTTGTTTTTTCTGTTTTTCTGTATATGGTTCATCAGCAAGCCATAGAAATGGTTTTTCTATATAATGTTCAGTTTTGTTTTCTTTGGGTTTTGGTACAGCGATTATCTCAGGATATTCTTGGTTGGAAGTTAGATATGCAAATAGCACTTTCTTATTCATAATAAAAAATTTCTCTCTCGTTCTTGTTTCGTTATTCATAATCCAACAACTATTATCATCATCAAATGGAATGGGAAATACGTTAATAAACGTGTTATATTTTCCTTTATATATGGCGACTGTAAATTTTATATTGTCTATTTGTATTACACTTTTTTCTGGCATTTGACGAATTGAGCTTTTTTTATCAACAGTAATCTGATTATATGGGTTAGCAACATCTTGAAGTACTTTTTGAAGAGGAAGTTTGATTACATCTCTGGGTAAATTTTCATTTATTTTACTTAAAAAACAAATACGTGAGAAGGTTGCGTCTGCTTCTTTTCTTCCTTTTTCTGGGTCGTACCCTCTTTGTATATTATATTCAGCAATAGTCGTACAAAGTCTTTCTTCTCTAAAAAGAAACGGTTTTTCTTTTATTGTTTGGCTTTGTGGATTTAAGCATTCTTTCATAAATATGAAGTCATATTATATCTTGAGAATTTCAAAATGTCAAACTGATTTTTTTGAGCGTTGTTTTATTTCTGTATTCTGGTTGATTCAACGAGATTGTGCATGAGATAGGCTACATCAAGAGGGCCGATGCCCCCGGGAGTTGGCGTATAAAAACCTGCGATATCTTTCACTTCATCTTCATCATAATCCCCTTTCCATACACCATTTTCCTTACGAATTCCAACACTTATCAGTATGACTCCAGCATTAAGATCAGTAGGACTTATCACTTTTTTACCAACGGCGGAAATGATGATATCAGCTTCCTTCTTAAAAAATTCAGAATTTGGAGTCTGACTATGAATGTTAATAAAATTTATTTTTGACTCGGTCAGCATCTGAGCTATTGGCTTGCCTCCTGTCGTTCCTCGTCCGATGAGTACTATTTTTTTTCGCTTCAGCACGCGTTTGAAAAACAGCCGATCTTTTTTGAGATCAACCATAAGCTCTTTAACATTTTTTTTATTTCCCGGTTGATAGATATATTTTAAGATGGTGAATACTGCAAGACTGATGGGTGGATAAAAATATGATTTTTTCTTATGTCCTTCAATCTCTTTTTCATGAGGAATATAATCATAGAGACTGTCAGTTGAGAGAGACGAAGGGAGAGGTTGTTGAATTATGATACTACTGATAGTACGATCTTCGGCGGTAGTTTTAATTTTATTGGCAAATTTCTCAAAAGTAGGTACCGTATTTGTGCGGATGAGATGAAAAGATCCATTGATTGCTTTTGTTGCTTTTTCTTTTGCTTTGACAAACGAGATATTTTCATCAGATGGTTTGATGAGAAATACCGCAAAAGCTGGCTTCCGCTTCAACTTTTTTACTTCTTTTGAGAGATGATTGATAATGTGATTGGTTATTTCTTTTCCATTTATTTTCATATATATGGTATACCCATCGTAGTCCCGCCATGGCGGGACGTACGAAGGGTTATACCGTCCCGCCTTGGCGGGATTGCAATTTCATCTGAAAGCGGTATAACTATACAAATGTTGCTGATGCAACACGATCATTTTTATTGGAAAAACGCATTAAGATAACTCCTTTTGCAGTACGTGATAGAGTAGGGATGCTTTTCATAGGAATTTTGACGACTTGACCTTTTTGTGATGTGATGATGATAGTCTCATCTTCGCGACCTATGATACGAGAAAAAATAATCTGACCGTTTTTCTGATCAACTGTTGCAATTTTTACACCCTTACCTGCGCGTTTTTGTTGTCGGAATAATTTCACCAATGTTTTTTTACCAACACCTTTTTGAGAAAGTACGAGTAATTTTTTATCTGTTTCTTCTTTGTTAAATATATCCATGGATGAGACTGAGTCGTCTTTTTCCAATTCTATTCCTCTGACTCCAATGCTGCTTCGTCCTGTTGATTTGACATTTGTCTCGGGAAATACTATCGCTTGTCCCTGACGAGTGGCAAGGACGATCATTTTTTTGCCATCGCTTATCTTGACCCAGCATAAATTATCTTGAGAGCCTAAACGAATTGCGATGATGCCGTTTGCCCGTATCGTCAAAAATTCTGAAAGTAAGGTTTTTTTTATGGTGCCAAACTTAGTACACATAAAAATATAGAGTTGTTGATTGTCGATTGTTGTCTGTTTATTATTATATGTTAAGATAGAAGTAATATTTTCTTCAGGGGCAATGTTGATAAGATTTGCCAATGCTTTGCCTTTGGAAACGCGTGATCCTTGAGCTATTTCCCATACACGTGTTTGATACACCTTTCCTTTATCAGTAAAAAAAAGTATGGAATCATGTGTCATGGCTGTTGTGATAAAATAGACATTATCTTCTTCTTTCGTATCAAATCCAGCGACGCCTTTTCCTCCCCTGTTTTGAACTTTGAAAGACTCTTTTGATATTTGTTTGATATATCCTTCTTTGGTAAGAATGACGATAACTTCTTTATTTTGAATGAGTTCTTCGTCGGAAAATTCACCGGGTTTGTATTTATATATTTTTGTTTTTCGTGCGTCACCGAATTTATGTTTGAGTTCAAGCAATTCATCTTTGACGACTTTTAATATCTTAAATATATCCGCGAGCAATGCTTCAAGATAGCTTATGGTTTTTTTGAGCATGGCAAGTTCATCTTCAATTTTATTTCGTTCAAGTCCAGTGAGTCGTTTCAACTGCATATCTAAAATTGCTTGGGATTGAATATCTGAGAGTTTGAATTTTTCCATCAAATTCTTTTTTGCGGTTGGTTCATTTTCTGATTTTTTAATCGTTTCTATAATCGCATCAATGTGATCTAAAGCAATAAGAAGACCTTCCAGAATATGCGCACGATGCTTGGCTTGGCGTAATTCATATTCTGATCGTTTGGTGACGATCTCAACTCTATGTTGAATGTAATAGCTGAGGATTGATTTGAGAGATAATGTATGTGGTGTGCCGTCAACAAGTACCACCATATTGAGTGGAAAGCTGGTCTGTAATTCGGTGTGTTTGTACAGATTATTCATGACTTTTTTTTGAGTCGCGTCTCGTTTAAGTTCTATAACGATTCGGATACCATCTCTATCTGATTCATCACGTAAGTCTGCAATACCAACAATTTTTTTATCTCGTACGAGTGAAGCTATTTTCTCAATGAGGTGTGCTTTATTGACTTGATAGGGTAGTTCATTGATGATGATGGCTGTTTTGCCTTTTCCATATTCTTCATCTGTCACTTTCGCGCGTACAATAAGTTTTCCCTTTCCCGTGGCATATGCTTGTTGTATATCTGATGCTCCATAGATAAGTCCTGCGGTTGGAAAATCAGGACCTTTGATATGTTCAAGCAATTCTTCAAGAGTCGTATCAAAAACAATGTTGGTTGCATTGGTTGTAACTGGTTGTAATTGGTTTAAATTAGTTGAATTGGTTGAAATTGGTTGATTGTTATTTGTGGAGAGGGTTGCCTTATCAATCATCAGGCATATACCGTTTATGAGTTCGGTAAGATTATGAGGAGGTATTTTGGTTGCCATGCCTACCGCTATTCCTTCAGCTCCCATAAGAAGCACATTGGGCAATTTTGCAGGAAGATATTTTGGTTCTTCAAGAGATCCGTCAAAATTTGCAGTAAATGGCACGGTTTCTTTATCAAGATCAAAGAGCATCTCTTCTGCTATTTTTGTCAGTTTGATCTCAGTGTATCGCATGGCTGCAGGAGGATCGCCGTCAATGGAGCCAAAATTTCCTTGACCTTTGACCAAGGGATAGCGCATAGAAAAGTCCTGAGCCATACGTACTAGAGCCTCATAGACAGGACTATCTCCATGAGGATGGTATTTTCCGAGAACTTCTCCGACTACTTTTGCTGATTTTGAAAATCGTGCGCCTGCGGTCAGTCCTAATTTGCACATGGCAAAAAGAATACGTCGATGTACTGGTTTTAAGCCGTCTCGTACATCAGGGAGTGCCCGTGAGACGATGACTGACATAGCATAATTCAAGTACGCTCTCTTCATCTCTGATGATACTTCTGTTGGTTGAATATTCATTTCAAAATAAAATATAAAAAATTAAATTTAAAAAATAATAAAGATTAAAATTGTTTTTTTAAATGAGTGATTTTTTTATTGCTTCTTCAGCGTTCTTTTTTGACAAGAAATTTTTAATTTTGACCCATTTTCCCGGTTCAATCTCTTTGTAATGTTCAAAAAAATGCTTAATTTTATTTTTTATAGCCTCATCAATATCTGTAATATCAGTAATTGAGCTGAAAAAAGGATCAACTTTTGCGGTGGGGACAGCAAGTATTTTAGTATCAATGCCTGCCTCATCTTCCATCTCAAGCATGCCAATGGGACGTGCTGGTATGACAGTTCCATGCGCGACAGCATATGACGAGATGACCAACACATCAATTGGGTCTTTGTCTTCGCCCAAAGTATGGGGAATAAATCCATAATTGAATGGGTAAAACATAGCAGTATATGAAAAGCGGTCAACAAAAATGACGCCAGATTCTTTATCTAACTCGTATTTGATAGATGATCCTTGAGGGATCTCAACAAAAACGTGTATCTCAGAAGGCGGGTTTTTTCCCGCAGAAAGATTTTTTATATTCATAGTATAAAATAGTACTTTTTAATTTTTAATTTCTATATATCCAAATCTGCCATTTTAGCATGAGTGGTGATAAATTTTTTTCTGGGTGGAACTTCAGCTCCCATGAGCATAGTAAATGTCTTATTTGCTTCTTCTGCATCATCTATCGTGACTTGTTTTAATATGCGTACATCAGGATCCATGGTAGTATCCGCGAGCTGATCTGGGTTCATCTCACCCAATCCTTTATATCGTTGTATCATGGGTTGTTGAGTACTGGTTTTTGTCCATTCAGAAATGGTAGTATTTTTTTCTTTATCCGAATAGGCATACGCAATTTTTTTTCCTGATTGAATTTTATACAATGGGGGTTGGGCGATATAGAGGTGTCCTTTAGTCATGACTTCAGGAAGGTGTCGAAAGAAAAAGGTGAGGATAAGAGTACGGATATGTTCTCCGTCTACGTCAGCATCGGTCATAATAATGATTTTGTGATATCGTAGTTTTTCATGTGTGCTATTTTCTCCAATTCCCATTCCAAGCGCGATGACAAGGTCTTTTATCTCCTTAAATGATAAAACTTTATCAAGATAGGCGCGTTCTGTATTTAAAATCTTTCCGCGTAAAGGTAATATCGCCTGAAATTTACGATTTCGTCCTTGTTTGGCAGTCCCACCTGCCGAATCTCCCTCTACGATGAAAAGTTCGGATAGTGCCGGATCTTTTTCTTGACAGTCGGCAAGTTTGCCTGGGAGAGTCATGCCATCAAGTGCTCCCTTCCTCAGTACTGCATCTTTGGCCGCCTTGGCGGCGAGCCGTGCTTTGTGTGAGATAAGGATTTTACCAATTATTTCTCGAGTGACTTTGGGGTTTTCTTCAAAAAATTGATCCAGCGATTTATTTACTTCTTGTTGGACGATTGTCTGTATTTCTGAATTACCCAGTTTGGTTTTTGTTTGTCCTTCAAACTGCAGGTTGGTAGAAGGCATTTTGATGTATACGACTGCGGTCAATCCTTCTCGTACGTCCTCACCCATAAGTGATTCATTCGCGTCTTTGAAAATATTTTCTTTTCTGGCATAATCATTCACTGCTTTTGTCAGTGCGGTTTTAAATCCAGTCAGATGCGTGCCTCCTTCGTGAGTGTTGATGACGTTGACAAAAGAGAGTACGGTCTCTGAGATAGAATCATTGTATTGGATCGCGACTTCAATCTCTTTATCATCAACATCTTTTTTAATATAAATAGGATCGTGGAGTATTTTTTTATTTTTGTTCAAATCTCTCATAAGAGACAATATACCGCCATCAAAATAATAGGCATAGGTCTCAGTCGTTCGATGATCTTCTATGGTGAATGAAACTTTTGCGATAAGATATGCGCGTTCTTTAATCTGTTTTTTAACTTGTTTTAATGCAAGTTCAATACCTTCTTTGAAAATAGTTTTATCTGGCAAAAAAGAGATGGAAACTCCGCTTTTGAAGGGGCTGTTAATGAGTGCCTCAGAGACTATTTTTACTTTGTTAGTCGGTGCCCCGGCTTTATATTCTTGTCGGTAAATCCCCTCTTTTTTCTTGACTTCAACGATCAGATGTTCTGACAGTGCATTCACGACTGATGCGCCTACTCCATGTAGACCACCTGAGATTTTATAGGTTTTGCTATCAAATTTTCCTCCTGCATGGAGTTTGGTCATGACGATCTCAAGCGCTGATTTTTTATATTTTGGTATTTCATCAACTGGGATGCCTCGTCCGTCGTCAATCACGGTCAGGTAGTTGTTTTTCTCAAGACGAACAATGACATTATGCGCAAATCCTGCCAAAGCTTCATCTATAGCATTATCTACAATCTCTGCAAGACAATGGTATACCCCTGATAAAGAAGTACTCCCAATATACATAGCTGGGCGCTTTCTGACAGGTTCCAAGCCTTCAAGGACAGTGATAGATTGAGCAGTGTAGTCGGTTTTTGAAGATGAGTTCATGAGGTAATTATACCCTATTTATTATGTATAATCAATGATTTTATTCCAAAAGTCGAGAATTTCCTTAATGTATGTCGCACTTTTATACGATCGTTGATTAGTGATATATATTAATGTTATTGTTAATTTTAATAAAACGAATACTTTATCCTCTGGTAACGAAGTATTCTGTTAAAAATAAAGCGCATATTTCAAATATTACTTATAAATATAAAAAGATTGTTCTGCATCGCGGATAATGATAGAAGAGGTTGATTGAACAGTGTCAATAGCGCTTATATGCACTTTTGGGAGAAATTGCACCATATTAGTTGTTTTTTGTTGGTTGATTGCATATCGGGCAAATTTATCAGCATTTTCAACAATTGCGGCATAAAGGATTGATGTAGTCTCGTCATAATAGATTGGTCGTATGCCATGGGCATCAAAGTCAGTGATTTTTTTAGTCGTTCCATCATCTAATGATAATTGCCACAAGGCGTTTTTAAGCATTGTGAACTCTAAAGGAGAATAGCCAAAGAGATTGCTTACCCACTCTCCTGTATATGTATTTGTTTTGATCACTGTGCTTGTGCTAAAATACAATAAGTTGTTCTTTTCAGACCAAAAAGGTGTGTAACCAGTCACAGAAAGTTCAAATTGCATAAGTAATTTTAAGGTTTGCGTATCGTATATCAATACTTTCTTTGCGAAAAGGACTGCAATTTTTGAACTGTCTGGAGAAAAAAGTCCATAGTGCGCGTTTTCGGAAGAAGCGTTATTCCGATGAACAATTATCGTATCTTTTCCCGTGAGGAGATTTAATAATGCGATGGTTCCTGAAAAACACTCGGTTGTATGTAATATTAAATTTTCCTGTAAGTTAATGTCAAAATACTGTAGATGACTTCCTAATCCTATGATATGTTCGCTTGAGGCCTGACCATCTGATGGATCGTCACTGCCTCCTCCGCATCCCACGCCCATGTCATATGATCCGCGCAATCGTATAGTTCCTGATGTGATATCAACCTGATAAATGGAGTTTTTTGCCTTTCCGTTTGAAGGATCAGTAGTACCTGTCGTATCTGAAATATAGAATATTTTTTTTGAGTCAGATGACCATAGTGGCCGATACATATCTGTAGAGTTCACATTGCCCGCTAATTTATTTTTATTCGAACCATCTGTATTTATGACATATATACTGGATGAGGTTGTTGAATCATGACCAATAAGCGCGATTTTTGATCTGTCAGGAGAGACCGAGGGATTATCATAGTAAAACAAAGGAATATTCCAATAGTCGTTTATAGGATCTTTTTTAAATCGTGCATCATGAGTGATCTGTGTTTCTTTACCATTATACCACGTCCATACATCACCTTTTCTCATAAAGACAAGAGCATTGAGAGGAAGTTTTATTTTACTTAGTGGTTTTATAGATT
>CAYJVA010000018.1:0-12460 GCA_964373465.1 uncultured Gammaproteobacteria bacterium | reverse complement strand
TATAATTCTTTTTTCCTTATAGATGTATGCGCGATATAGTGAAAGGGGAAGGGTATTTTAGGAAAACTGCGAAAGGAATTTCGTGGATGGCTTTTTTGCGAGGATTGATGCGGGGATTGGCTATAGCTAAAATAGCCGTATTGGCCCGATTTCTTCTTCCATCAGAGTTTGGTATTTATGGAATAGTGATGATAGTGTTTGGTCTTTTTGAGATGCTGACTGAGACAGGAATTAATATTGCACTTATTCAGGAAGGCGATGATATTGATGATTTTATTTCAACTGCATGGATTGTTTCAATGATACGTGGATTAGTTATTGCGGTATTATTAATATTGATTGCTCCTTTAATTGCTTATTTTTTCAAGACAAAAGAAGTACTTCCCTTACTTCGTTTTGCAAGTATCATTCCTTTAATCAGAGGTTTTATCAATCCCTCCATTGTAAAATTTCAAAAGAAACTCACGTTTCATAAAGAATTTTACTTTCGGTTGTGTATCTATCTTGTTGACACAATTGGCGCAATCATTATAGGCATACTCCTTCACTCTGCATACGCGCTGATATGGGGGATGTTGATCGCGGCTTTTATCGAGGTTTTTCTGTCATTTATTGTTGTGATGCCGCGGCCGACTGTGCGTTTTGACGTAAAAAAAGCGCGTAAGGTCATCAGTCGAGGAAAATGGATTACGTTTGCCGGGATATTTGACTATCTTTTTCAACACATTGATGACATTGCCATTGGAAAGATTTTAGGCATTACGCCACTTGGATTATATCAGCAGGCATATCGTATCTCAACAGTATCTATATCTGAGGTAGGAGAAATTTTCAATAAAGTAACATTTCCGAGTTATGTGAAGATTGCGCATGATAAAGAGCGATTAAAAAGCGCATTTCTTAAAGTCACTGTGGTCATTGCACTTGTAGTGATTCCGTTTGGGATACTGCTTTTTTTATTTGCGCCAGAGGTCGTACGCATAGTGTTGGGAGAAAAATGGCTTGGGGCAGTTGATGCGCTTAAAGTACTGGCTATTTTTGGTATTTTCAAAGCATTGTCAAGCTCCGTATATTCTCTATTTCTTGCGGTCAAAAAACAACACATTATTACTCTCATTACGCTGGTGAGTATCGTTGGTCTTACAGTCCCTCTTATTCCTTTGATCCGTTCGTATGGCATTGTTGGCGTGAGTTACGCTCCTATCATAGGAACACTCGCAGGCCTGCCATTTGTCATTTTTTATTTGAAAAGGATTTTTTCCCGCGGATTTTAAGAAGAGAATGAACGAATATAATATATCCAGCCAAAAGAGCTATTTCTATGATTCCCGTGTGTTGTTTTATCCCAAAAAGATTATGTATAAGACTTCCTATAAAGGTTGAAGTATCTGGGATCGGCGCGAGGAAAAGTGGCATTATTTTTTCAAAATTTAGTTGAAAATAGACGTGTGTCAGTTCGCCAATACCGTTTTTGACAAGTGTGGCGCCTAAAAAAATAATCATATATTCGGTCAGTTGATACAATTGAGTGATGGAAAACTTCAGATATGCGGTGTAGGTCATAAGCCCTACGATTGAAGCTGTCGCAAATCCCATGAAAAGTCCACCTATATTTTGGGCAAACGTCGCAAAAAGTGAAGTGGTAGCAGTGAAAAGCGCGATCTCAAAACCTTCCCGAACTACAAAAAAAACTATAGTTACAAAAAGAGACACATCAAAAATGTTATTTTCCAATTTTTGATGGGCTTTAATGAGAGAAACCGCACGTTTTCGTACAAAAAAGGAATGGAGAGAAATAACCACATACACGATAAAAATGCCAGAAAAAATCATCAAATATCCTTCAAGAAGATCTGCGTTTCGTTCGTTAAAAACGACTCGTGCTTTCTCGCCCAAAACAAAAGTCATAATGGGTAATAATAAAGATATAGCAAGACCGATGAAGGTCGCTAGAGCAATTTCTTTTTCTCTATGGAGGCGCAGTTTTTTTGACATACCAAAAAAAACACCAATAATTAAAAAGACTTCAAAAAATTCTCGAAACGCAAAGATAAATGATGCGGTCATATTCTTTAAGTTTATCATACTCGTGTGATATACTACCTTCAGATTTTTATCCCTATGTTTATTCAAAGACTCATTGAAGGAATACACGCAAAAAAAACCTCGCTGTGTGTGGGTCTTGATCCTCGTCTTGCGTGGTTACCCAAAAAAATACGTGATACATATAAAAATAAATATGGAATTACTTTTAGATCTGCTTCATATGCGATCCGTGAGTTTAATCAAAGAGTTATTGACACGATTGCGTCACTTGTCCCTGCGGTAAAATTACAAAGCGCATTTTACGAGCAATACGGTCCTGCCGGAATGCAGACACTTCTTAATTCAATCACATACGCGAAAAAAAAAGGATTGGTTGTGATCGTTGATACAAAGCGAGGTGATATTTATGAGACTGCGCAGGCATATGCGAATGCCTTTCTTGGCCAAACAGAATTGTTTGACGTTGGGAAGCCGTGTTATGATGTTGATTGTATCACCGTCAATCCTTTTTTGGGAGAAGACAGCATGCTTCCTTCTTTTAATTTAAAAATTATCATGGATTATATAATATAATCTATTATAAATGAATAGTTTTTCTAAAAATATAACATTTATTCGTTTTATGTAATGATTTTTTTAATTTATGAAAGAAGATTTTTTATGCAATAAGGAAGTGTTAGTAGATAAAGATAAGAATAGATTAATTACGCTTCAAAAAAGATCTATAGAAGAATTTAGTTTTTTGGGTATAGATTCAAACTTATGTAAATTAAAAGAAAGCATATATATACGTAATAGCGAAGGAACACTTAATACTGCAGGTTATAAAATACAGGTTGAATTAAAATTGAACAATGGACTTTATAGTATGGAAGCTGACATGAAATATCAGTTTCATTGGATGGATGGCTCAGGAAGAGATTGGGATACGATGACATATGTAATTCCATATAGTTTTTTTCGTAATGATGATGAGATCATAATCCCTTCAGAGGTTAAAGTACTTGGCTATCAGGTGGCGCAAAAGGATTATTTAAAAAAGGATAAAATACCTTCTGTAAGGATAGACTCAGTATGTATTCCTTCAATGCTAATGGGTGGTCATAGAGCGACAGAAAAGGATGAATCATTAGGTTGTGATTGTGCATTTCAAAGAGAGTCAGGGCAAGAGTACATTTATAAAAATGGAGGTATCAGTATAATAAGCCCTTTTGAAGGTCGGGGAAATGGTCTTGTTATTCATGCAGGTCAACTAATGTTACAGTGGACTGCTAAACATTACGGTGAGAAGATTCCTGACACATATGAAGCAGTTGAATCGCTTGGAGCGCTAAAAGACAGTCGTACTCCTTTTTATCCTCTAGACATGCTTATTTTTAAAATGTTTGGACAACCTAAAAAAATTAATTTATTGACTAATAATCCCGAAAAGATAAGATCGTTTCGAACTCTGGGTATTGATGTGAATTCTAGTCCTCATCATGCTCAAGAAAGCACTGAATATTATAATGGGTCAAATTTTCAAGCAAAAGTAAAAAATGGTCATAGTAGAAATAAGGTGATTTATAGTTCAAGCAAATCATAAGTGAAAAATGAAATTCATAAACAAACTTATTAATCGATTAGATAATCTTTCTTCTCACGTATGTGTTGGTCTTGATAGTAGATATGATAAAATTCCTGAGTTTATATCAAAAAAATATACGATATCACAATCTATTTTTGAATTTAATAAACTTATCATTGGTGCAACAGCACATATCGCGATAGCATACAAAAGCAATGTAGTATTTTATGCAGGTTTTGGTCAAGATGGTTTAGCAGGTTTGCGACTGACTAATGAATATCTTTTGCGAGAGTATCCAGAAATTCCTCGGTTGGCAGATTGTAAAAGATCGGAAATGGATGAGACTATCACAATGGTCAAGCAGGAAATTTTTGATTGGCTGAAGTTTGATTGTATTATGGTAACTCCATGGTTTGGGTACGATACTGTAAATGGGTATCTTGATGATCCGTCTCATGGTGTTATAGTATATATACACGATAGTAATAAGACTGCTGAAGAGATTCAAGATGTAGAACTAAAAGATGGAAGAAGGTTTTATGAATATGTGGCAGAGAGAGTAATAAAACATTGGAATAAAAATAGTAATATATTTGTTGAAGCGGGCGCAACTTACCCAAAACAGTTGAGAAAAGTAAGAGAAATTGTTGGACAAGATATGCCTATTTTAACTGCGGGGATTGGAATACAAGGTGGTAGAATTGATGATTTAAAAGGCGTTTTTGGGAAAAATAATAAAAGATTGCTTGTTAATAGTTCAAGAGGAATCATTTTTTCAAGCAACAAAAATACACATGATAGTTATTTTCAAGAGGTGAAGAAGAATGCTGAATTATTTCGAAAAAAGCTATATAGAATGTCTACAACGAAGTTCAAAATAGTTTTTTTTGATTTTGATGAGTGTTTATGTTTGCCTGTGATTTTTTATTCAAATTTCTGCACAATAAGAAATTGATTTTTCAGTTACATAAAAATGAGATTTCTGACAATGTTATAATAAAGCATAAAGATGCACACATTACTGATCATTTCCGGTCAGACGGGTACAGGGAAAACTGAGTGTGGGGTGCAGTTGGCTAAAAAACTGAATGGCGAGATTGTATCGTTTGATGCGCGTCAAGCATATAGATATCTTGATGTGATAACCGGGAAAGAGATGGATAAGTTAAAAGTTAAAAGTCAAAAATTAAAAGTCACTACGGAAAATAAACAGTTAATAACTTATTTGAAAGACGATATTCCAATATGGCTTTATGATGTCATTGATCCGAAAGAGTATTTGAGTGCGTATGAATTTTCAAAAATCGCAGAAGTAGTAATTGAGGATATTCTACAAAGAGGAAAACTACCAATTATTGTGGGTGGTTCGGTTTTTTACATTAAGGCATTTCTTGAGGGATTAGGTTCGCACGGTGTTGGTCCGGATTGGAAACTGCGAAGAGAACTGGACAAAAAAACTCTTGAAGAATTGCAAAACCAATTAGCGATAGTCAATGCAAAGAGGTTTTTAGGCATGAATCATTCAGATAAGAATAATAAAAGAAGATTAATACGCGCAATTGAAATAGGTTTTTCGCAGTCAACTCGCCCGACAAAAAAAAGCAATAGTTATAAAACGATATTTTGTGCGTTATTCTTGGATAAGAGTCAGTTAAAAGAAAAGATAAAAAGACGAGTTACGTTACGTCTACATCAGGGAGCTCTTGATGAAATTCAAAATCTTCTCAAAAAAAACTATTCCTTTAATGACCCAGGGTTTCAGACGATTGGATATGCACAATTAAAGAATTATTTTGAAGAAAAAGAATCTCTTGAATCTACAGTTTCAAAGTGGATTAATGCTGAAATGCAGTACACAAAACGCCAGATGGTTTTTTTAAAAAAAATAAAAAATATTTTTTTCATACCTGCTGATGATGTATTACTCGTTGAAAAAATATACGCATTAGTTTACAGTAGAGTATAATAAGAAAGTATGACACAAAAAATTGAAATATCAGTAAAAACAATATTTTTTACTATCAGTATATTACTACTTTTTCATATTGCATGGCAGATCCGTGATTTATTTTATGCGTTATTTCTTGCTTTTATCTTTATGAGTACTTTCAAGCCAATTGTGCATTATTTTGCCATAAGAAAGGTGCCACGGTTTGTCACGATTATTGGATTATTTATAGTCATTCTTTCACTTTTGAGTTTACTTTTCACTTTTGTGATACCTCCTCTTCTTGCCGAGAGTTTTGTCTTTTTGAAAAACGCACCTGTATTGATAGTGAAAACTTTTCCTGTGCTCGCAGACTATATCAACTTTGACTCTATTTCTACTTTTCTGCCGAACTTAACGAGTAATTTTGTGAATGTTATATCAGGATTATTATCTAATTTTATTTTTGTCATTTCAACGTTCGTATTCACTTTTTATTTTCTTTCTGAAGAGTTTTTTTTAAAAAAACTATTAAGTATGTTTTTACCTCCCTCACAGGTTAATCGCATTGAGCACATCTTAAGTAAAGCAGAGCAACGGATGAGTGCCTGGCTCTGGGGGCAGGTCGTATTGGCTTTGGTGATTGGCATGATGTCTTATGTTGGATTGAGTCTTTTACGTGTTCGTTTTGCGCTTCCTTTGGCTATCATCGCAGGTATTTTGGAGGTTGCACCGATTATTGGACCGATCATATCCGCAGTTCCAGCTTTTTTTGTGTCAGCATCATCTTCGTGGCTAATGGGTGTCTCGGTGATTGCATTGTACTTTCTTATACAACAGATTGAAAATAACGCAGTGGTTCCGTATGTCATGAAGCGCGCAGTGGGTCTTCATCCGATCGTCACCTTAATTGCCTTGACCATAGGAGGTAAATTAGGCGGTTTTTTGGGTATTTTACTTTCAATTCCTCTGGCGCTTTTTGTAGAATCAATTATGACAGAGTGGCGTAAAACAAGCAATTAATACAATCCTTATGCTATTTAATCATGTATTTAACTATTCTCGTAAACGTAATATAAAACAGGCATTTGTTTTTTATTTTACGCATATTATATTACTCGTTATGATTGCATTCGTTTTTGAGTTTTTGCGCGGGTTGGCGCCAAAACAAGCATATGAGGGTTGGTCTCAAGACTCTGTGGGAACGTCAATTGCGATGTTTTTCTCGCTGTTAATTTTTTTTCTTATTCTTTTCAAAAAAAAACAGTGGAGAAATATGCGATATATAGTGTTGATTATTGTGTCTGGATCATTAACCTATCTTGGTGGAGGTATTTTGGGGCTTATTCCTGTGGCGTATATGTCTACTGTCGTGAATAATAATGAAATAAAACAGGTTCCTTAGACGATGTTATCTACTATTTTTTCAGGAGCAACCCTTGGACTTGAAGGAGTACTGATCAAAGTTGAGGTAGATGTGGCTGATCGTGGATTTCCCACTTTTACTATTGTGGGACTTCCGAGCAAAGCAATTGACGAATCAAAAGAGCGGGTTCGTACTGCGATCAAAAACTCATCCTATGAAATGCCAGAGACACGGCTTACTATCAACCTTGCTCCTGCCGATATCCCAAAAGAAGGATCTTTATTTGATTTGCCTATCGCATTAGGTATTTTAGCATCATCTGGGATTGTTGATTGCGCGTTTGTGAAAAACAGTCTTTTTGTAGGAGAGCTTTCACTTGATGGTAAAATTAGGCCAGTATCTGGGGCGCTTCCTATCGCACTCTTGGCAAAAGAAAGACATATACAAAACATATTTGTTCCTGTGGATAACGCCTATGAATCTGCGCTCGTGCATGATATATGTGTATATCCTGTGGATAATCTTATTCAGTTAGTTCTTCATCTAAATGGTATCAAACCCATAGTATGTCAACCAAAAAGCATATTGATTGATAGATCAAAAGATGAGGAATATGAGTTTGATTTTGCAGAAGTAAAAGGTCAGGAGCAGGCAAAGCGAGCCCTTGAGATCGCATCAGCTGGTTTTCATAATGTACACATGAAGGGGCCACCCGGAACAGGAAAAACATTGCTCGCCCGCTCTTTTGCTTCAATTCTTCCTAAGATGGATGAGGAAGAGATGATTGAGGTCACAAAGATTTTCTCCATAAGCACCCTTTTTAAAAACAATTCGGTTGTGGTGAAAAGACCCTATAGGGCTCCTCATCATACTATCTCTCGTGTGGGATTAGTTGGAGGAGGAGTTGGTCTTACACCCGGTGAAATCTCACTTGCACATAGAGGAATTTTATTTTTAGATGAATTTCCTGAGTTTCCGCGTTCAGTGCTTGAAGCTTTGCGTCAGCCTCTTGAAGATGGAGTAGTGACTATCTCTCGTGCGAAGGGAAGTGTGACATTTCCCGCGCGTTTCTTACTCCTTGCCGCGTCAAACCCCTGTCCGTGTGGATTTATTGGTCATCCGAAAAAATCCTGTACTTGCTCACCATGGCAGATACTAAAGTATAAGAAAAGAGTATCAGGGCCTCTGCTTGATAGAATTGATATACATATTGATGTACCTCCTGTTGACGAGGATGCATTGACAAGTCGCGCTCTTGCTGAGCCAAGTGAAAAAATAAGAGAGCGGGTTTCACGAGCGAGAGACCGTCAGAACAAACGGTTTATTTCATCACAATGCAAAAGCAATGGCGAAATGCGTTCATCACAAGTACGTGTATTTTGTAAGCTCACTGATGAAGCGGTTGATCTTTTGAAAACTGCAGTATCGCGATTGACGCTTTCTGCTCGCTCTTATTTCAAAATTATTAAAATTGCCCAAACCATTACTGATCTTGCGGATAAGGATTTGATAGAAAGTAGCGCAATAGCCGAAGCCTTGCAATATAGGGCAAAAGAGGAATAAATGTATTAGAGAGCCTTAAAAAACAAATCGCGCCACTGTTGTGGGGGTGATTTTATTGGAGTCAACGTGGGTGTTGGCATAGGGGATGGATGGGGGACTATAATAGCAAATTCATCTGGCTGAAGAAGGTTTAATTTTTGGCGGATATCTT
Source organism: uncultured Gammaproteobacteria bacterium (assembly GCA_964373465.1). GTDB lineage: Bacteria > Patescibacteriota > Microgenomatia > UBA1406 > HO2-37-13b > DATDVH01. Next base: position 3,840 of record CAYJVA010000018.1, on the reverse strand, counting down.
TTTCTACAGTATAATAATCATAGTTTTTGATAATATCTTTTTTCAGTTTTTTATTTTTTTCTTGCTCTTTTTGTAATTCTTTTTGATACGCCTCAAAAAAAGATATTTTTTTTTGAGAATCAAGGATATTCCTTGATAAGGAATAGATTAAAAAGAGTACTATGATATATAAAAATGTTTTTTTTATTAAAGGCAAAAAATACCTCTTGTTTTTTTTCATACTATATGTTATTATAGGCTTTATATGGAAACGTATGATCTGAGAGGCTTAATTACTTATTTTACCAAAAATTTACAAGAACAAGGGAAATCTGGATTTACCGTAGTTGCGTACAAAAAAGATCTTGAGCAGTTTATCGGGTATTTGACTTCACGAGAAAAAGCAGATATTAAGGAAGTCAAGAGGGAGGACATTGAAGGATTTATCAATAAACTCATCGCAGAGTCATATACGAAAAAATCCGCTTCTCGTAAATTAAACTCAATACGCACTTTCTTCCGTTTTCTCAAGACTCAAAACGCCGTTTCTTACAATCCAGCACTTGAAGTATCGCATCCTAAATATACACAAGCATTACCACGTATTTTAACAAAATTAGAATATCGGGGTTTAAGAGATAGCGCAAAGGAAAATCCTCGCACCTATGCGATGGTTGAGCTACTTCTGCAGACGGGAATACGTATCGGAGAGCTTGCAGAGCTTACAATGGATATCATGAAAGATGGCGGACTTCATCTTGATGGAAGAATTATCCCGCTCAATACTACTGTTCGTAAAGCAATTGCTCACTATCTTAAATATAGACACAAGTCAGAAAATCCTCATCTTTTCGTGACCAAGACAGGCAAACCGCTTCTTTTGCGCAATATTCGGACAATTATAGACAAATGTTTTAAAGATATTGATATTCAAGATGCAACAGTGAATGATTTACGAAACACCTTTATTGTATATCAATTGGGTAATGGAGTGTCTGTCTCATATATTTCGAAAATAGTAGGACACAGAAGATTGTCTTCAACAGAACGCTATCTTCAATTAGTCAAAAAGCAGTCAGAGGCAAAAGATGTCTTACAAGAATTGTAAAAGAAATTTGTATACTTCTTTTATGACAATTAAAAGTCTTATTCTTAATCTTTACGCCATTGGCGCGGTGAAGTTCGGAACATTTACCTTAAAATCAGGAACAATCTCACCTCTCTACATTGATCTTCGCATACTTGTGTCTTATCCTCAGGTCATGAAAAAAGTGGTGGGAGCATATTGTGATGTGTTAAAAACCATACCTTATGATCGTCTTGTTGCGGTACCATATGCATCCCTACCGATTGTGAGCACTATAAGTATGCGGTTGAATGCGCCATGGATATATACGCGAAAAGAAGCAAAAAATTATGGTATCAAAAAGCCAGTGGAAGGCGAGTATAAAAAGGGTGAAAGAGTAGTTGTCATAGACGATCTGATTAGTTCTGGTCTGTCAAAACAAGAGGTGATTGGCTCTCTTGAAAAAATCGGACTCCAAGTCAAAGACATAGTGGTTTTGATTGATAGAATGCAAGGAGGAAAGACTGAATTGGCAAAAAATGGTTATACTCTCCACGCGGTGTTTACGGTTGATGAGATGCTTGAGGTTCTCTCTCAGGAGGGTAAAATAGAAAAATCTCTGTATACCAAGGTGAAAAAATTCATTGAGGATAATAAAAAATATGACACTTAAAATCTATACAGATGGTGGATCAAAAGGCAATCCCGGCCCCTCATCAATCGGCATGGTATTTTACTTTGACGGCAAAAAAGTTTTTGCGCATCGTGAAGATATTGGCATTGGAACAAATAATAGAGCAGAGTATATGGCGGTGATAGGAGCGTTGGAGCAAGTCAAAAGTCAAAAGTCAAAAGTCAACCCCGATTTAATCGGGGTCAAAAGTATTTCAAAAATAGAGGTGTATTCGGATTCGCGGTTATTGGTACATCAAGTGAAGGGATTATTTAAAGTTAAAAATGCGAGTATTCGTGAGTTTATCTTAAAAATGAGGATATTAGAACGCGAAATCGGTCTTCCGATTAGCTATCATCTGATTCCGCGTGAGAAAAACACAGTCGCGGATGGGTTGGTGAATGATATTACTTCATAATTTTTCAAGTTCGGAGACTTTTATTTCAGGGTCAATAGTAAGGGCTTTTTCATAATAATTTTTTGCTCGTGAGAGTTGGTCATTCTCATAATAAAGAATAGCGAGTTTAATCAAAACATCGCGGGCATATTTATTTTTCTCAAGGAGAGCCTCAAGTTGAATGATTTTTTCATTTCGTTCTTTCGTCTCTTTTTGTAAGTCGTCCTGCAGAGATGTTCCATACCAGTGAGTAAGAACTGATAGTTGGTCAGAATAATATGCTGTCTTTTGAATTTTTTTTAAAAAGACAAGCGCATCATTCTTATCACGTCGTGTCGCTAAATGAAAAAAAAGAGGATCAACGGTTTGACTTGCATACATATTAAGAAGAGTATATATAAGGAAGAGAAATATACAGATAGAAAGCGCGCTTTTTTTACTCATATTTTTAGTATATACTTTTACTATGGATATATCAGTACAATCAATCATAGACAAGGCTGTCATTTTTACTATTCTTTTTGGAGCTGCGGCAGGAGCTTTTATACTGAGTCTTTTTTTTCTTTATATTTTAGTACTTTTGAGTCGTCTCAAAAAACGCGAGAAAATATCGCTTGAGATGGTGACGATGGAGGTCAAAGTACCGAAAGATAATGAGACGAAAATAGATGCGGCCGAACAAATGTTTTCAGCATTTGCATCACTTAAAAAATCTGGATTTTTTTCTTTCATGGAGGTTGAAGACGTGATTGCTCTGGAGATTATCGGACGGCATGCAGATATTCGTTTTTATATATCAGCCCCTCATCGCATCCTTGATATGGTAGAAAAACAAATCTATGGGTATTATCCATCAGCTGATATTAAGCGAGTTGAGGAGCCAACTATTTTTACTGAGAATGGAAAAGTCGCGTATGCAGGGATACGTGCTAAAGGATATTCATACGAGCCAATCAGAGTCTATAAGGAATTACCGACCGATTCACTCGCCGCCCTGACGTCTGGTTTTTCTAAAATGGATGAGCATGAAGGAGCGGTGTTTCAGATACTTATTCGTCCTGCATCGTCTGCATGGAAAAAATTAGGAAAGTCATATGTGGCGTCTGTAAGAAAAAAAGAAGCGAGTCCTGATAAAGCATCTTTTAAAGTTGACGCAAAGACATTAGAGCGTATTGATGACAAGACTTCAAAGGCTGGCTTTGAGACAGTTATACGTATCGTTGTCTCATCTCCCTCAAAGGAATCGGCACACGCTCATCTTCGCAATATTAAAGCAGTATTTTCACAGTTTGCCTCAGATCATAATTCATTTACCAGCGTGAAAGTGCGATTTAAAGCAGGATTTATGATTAATTTCATTTACAAATTTTTTCCTATCATTGAACCATGGTTTTCAAAATCAATCTCTATTTTATCATCTGATGAGTTGGCGACGCTTTTTCATTTTCCCAACAAAACCATTGAGACTCCTCATATCAATTGGTTGAAGGCAAAATCTGCGCCAGTTGCCGCAGAAGTTCCTACTAAGGGGGGTACATCTATCGGATTTGGTTATTATCGGGGAGTGAGGCGTCCTGTACATATAGGGTTTGAAGACAGGAGACGTCATGTGTATATTATCGGCAAGACCGGAGTAGGTAAATCAGAGCTTTTGCAGGATATGGCAGTACAAGATATACGTGCCGGGTATGGTGTGTGTGTGATTGATCCTCATGGAGATCTGGT
>CAYJVA010000017.1:1590-12607 GCA_964373465.1 uncultured Gammaproteobacteria bacterium | reverse complement strand
ACTCTTTTTCAGTCATATCCTCAAATCCCTGCGGATTTATTTGTGACTTCGTTTTAGAATTTATTGAGAAAAAATATCCACGACATCAGGTATGATATAATTTATTTCATGTTGAAAAGAAAAATACAAACTTTTCTCAAAGAAAAAATCAAGCAAAACATAATGCTTTTAACTCCAAAAAATCCAAGATTTGGCGATTTTGCGCTCCACGCGAGAGCAGTCAAAAGTGAAAAGTTAAAAGTTAAAAGTTTTATGGATGAAGAGTTATTTGAAAAAGTAGAGGAAAAAGCCGGGTTTATCAACTTCTTCATCAGCAAAAAACTCCTTATAGAAGAACTTGAGATGATAATACAAGAAAAGGAAAACTATGGAAAAAATAATCTCCTTAAAAATCAAAAAATAATGATAGAGTTTGCCCATCCCAATACTCACAAATTGTTTCATGTAGGACATTTACGCAATATCATACTCGGAGATTCACTTTCGCGCATTTTTACTGCGGCAAAAGCACAGGTCATTCGTGCCAATTATCAAGGTGATGTGGGACTGCATATTGCGAAATGCCTGTGGAAAGTCAAAAGTCTAAAGTCTAAAGTCAACCCCGATTTAATCGGGGTCAAAAGTCTGAAAAACCAAGAAGAAAGAATGAGCTTATTAGGACAGGCGTATACGGAAGGAAATAAAGCGTATGAAAAAGATGAAAAGGCAAAAAAAGAAATCCATGAGATAAATCAGCAGATTTTTGAGAAAAACCCGGCAATCATGCCATTGTGGGAAGAAACAAGAAAATGGAGTCTTGAGTATTTCGAAAGTATATATAAACGATTAAATGTGCACTTTGACCGCTTGTATTTTGAAAATGAAGTCGCAGATGTGGGTAAAAAAATAGCTCTTCACGCCTTGGAAAAAGGAATACTGAACACAAGCGATGGAGCCATCATATTTGATGGAGAAAAATATAATGTAGACACACGCGTATTTATCAATTCACTCGGTATTCCCACCTATGAGGGAAAAGAGCTTGGACTGGCACAATTGGAATTTACTGAATTTGGTGTCCTTGACCGCTGTATTCATGTCGTTGCCGCCGAACAAACCAGCTTTTTTAAGACTGTGTTTAAAGTGGAAGAACTGCTGAATGATTCGTTGTATAAAAATAAACAACGCCATCTTGTATACGGTATGGTACGACTGAGAGCAGGAAAAATGTCGTCACGTGAAGGCACGGTGATTGAGGGAGAGATACTTCTCAATGAGGTTAAAAATAAACTGCAAACCACCTTTTCCTCTGATGAAAAAACCGCTGAATTAGTCGCCATTGGCGCGGTGAAATACGCCTTTTTGAAAACTGATTCTCAAAAAGATATCATATTTGACATTGATGAGTCCATCTCCCTTCAAGGCAATTCAGGACCTTTTGTCTTATATGCTTACGCACGCACACAATCAGTGTTGAAAAAAAATAAATCCATAGATTTATCGCTCACAGACTTGACTCAAAAAAAAGCAACTATTTCATTACCACAAGAAGAAAACAATCTTCTTCGTATACTTACCCTATTTCCTGAATCAGTTGAATCTGCGATCACACACTACAGCCCTCATCTCCTTTGCACGTATGTATATGAAGTTGCGCACGCGTTTAACTTTTTCTATGAAAAACTTCCAATCTTGAAAACAGAAAAAAAAGATCGCCAAAGACGCATCGCACTCACCCGTGCCACAGGCATTATAGTAAAGAACACACTTTCACTCCTTGGGATCAAAACTATTGACGCACTTTAATGTCTGAACCGGGCGGACGGGTCCTTAAGCATTCGTATAAGAAATATGAGTCCTAAAGCCACTCCAAACCAAAGCGTGGTAAAACGAAAAATAAGACTAATAAAAACCGCTTGCGTGAATGAAATATGAAAAAAAAGTACAAGAAAAGAGATAAGCGACCCTTCAGCAATACCAATCCCTGCCGGAATAAACGCCAAAAAACCCGCAATTGATGAAAAGGAAAAAATAAATAATGCATATGAAAAACCCTGGATGAGAGATATGCTTCTACTTGATAAGATGAAAGGTCTTACTAATATATAAAGCGACACTCCTTGTAATCCCCATGCAATAATACTGAGAATCAGCGCACTTGTTATAGTTTTCCAATTTAAAAATATCCTTGCATGATCAAGAAAATCAATAAACTTATGAGATAAATGAAAATGAAAACGTTTCTCAATAAATGTGATAATAAAAAATGCAGGTCGCCGATAATAGATACCCATAAAAAAGAGAATAACAAGGACAATTGAAAAGAGAAAAAAGAGTATGACCCCACGCGTGGGGAAAAAATAAATCCCTCCAAGCGAAAGAATAATCATCGCAACTCCATCCATCACGCGTTCAAAAATAAGCAATGGAATTGTTTGGGTGTATCCATGCCCTGTTTTCTGTTTGATAAGATATGACTTAACCACCTCACCTATTTTCCCCGGGGTCACTGTCATTGCAGCACCAGAGAAAAAAATAGCACAGGAAGTAGCAAAATTAAAATGAATATTCTTTTTTTTAAGCAAATAGTGAAATCGTACTGCACGAATGAAATAATTCACTAAAATAAAAAAAAGAACTACTGGCACTATATTCCAATGAAATGATGCCCCAAGGGAGAGAACTTTATGTACATCTGCGATAATAATAAAAACAACATACAAAAGAAATGCGCTCACAAAAACCCGCACAATTTTTCCTTCTTGTTTCTGAAAATCGAAGCGTTTACTTTTTATTTTCTTTTTCATACCATATGTCTCAACCGCCATAAATTTGTTACATTTTTTATCGCAATTGGCAGTATTTTTTTTAATGTATACACCCTTGTTTTTCCTGAAATTCTTTTATTATGATGTATAGGAATATTAACAAATGGAATTTTTTTTCGCACGCACAGACCGGAAAAACCCCACCAAAATCCCTCCTGCATTAATAAAAGATAACGAATATATCGTACAACGTCTTTTCTTTTGAATAGTATGAAAGAAGAACTTGGGTCTACAATCCATGAAGAAAATAACATAAAAAACCATATTTTAAATGCATATGAGAATAATTTTCTTATAGAGGTATCTTTTCGTTTTTTTCGTATTCCTCGCATGACTGACGCACTCTCTCTTTTCATCCACATTTTTTTAAAATCCGACGCGCTGTATTGCCCATCAGAATCTACACACGCAATATAATGAGATTCTGCCGATGATATGGCATCAATTATAGCTTTGCCATAGCCTCTTCTTGTTTTTTTTTGATTAAGGGTGAGTGGATAGTCTCCCTTTATACTGCGGAGAAATTCTGATGTTCCATCAGTTGATCCATCTTCGCATATCAAAAAATAATATTGTATCCCAAGATCATCTAAAGTTCTTTTCCAAACATCTAATAATTTTTTAATAGTTTCGCGCTCGTTATATACCGGAAAAATCACCGTGAGATCAATCATGATGTTTGATCATCCATTCAATGGTTTTTTCAAGTCCTTGACGCAATGAATAACGAGGAGAATACTGGAGGAGCTTTTGCGCTTTTTGGATATCAAGCGCGCGAGTTTTGACCCCTTCTGGCTTTGATTGATCAAAAAAGATTTTTTTAGGTTTCCATCCCACAATATCAAAAATCATATTAATTGTTTCATGAATGGTATATCTCCTGCTTGTACCCAAATTCACCACGTCAGAATCGGTAATATATTCACAAGCCAAAAGAGTTCCTTGCACAATATCGTCAACATATGTAAAATCACGATCTTGTTTGCCTGATCCCCATACAGCATACGGATCTTGTTTCTGTAAAGCACGTTCAACCAGTGCTATTATGGCGTGGGAATTGTTTTCTCCTGGTCCATAGACTGTGACATACCGGGTGATTGATCCTTTTAATCCATATTGTTGATAATATGCTTTTAATGTAATCTCTCCCATTAATTTTGCCCATCCATATTCGTAATCTGCATTCGCCCAATTATTTTTTAACGCATCTTCTTCTTTTAAAAGATATGATGACGTATACCTTTTTTGTAAATCGAGAGGATATACACATGCTGATGAAGCATATTGCACACGATCAACCTTATTTTTCCATGAAGACTTAATCACATTCTGGGTAATTGCAAAATTATTACAACAATCCGCCTGATGACTCTCAATAAATCCACGCCCACCTATTGTCGCGGCAAGATGAAACACAATCTCCTGATCTTTGAAAGCAGAAACTGTATCATTGAAGTTTTCAAAATTAACAAAGATGAAACGATGTCCTTTTTCAATCTCATATCCATACTGTTTTTTTACATACTTTAATTTTCTTTTTTTAAAAATCTCCACAAGCATTTCAAGCGAACCACTCGCGAGATTGTCTCCAATAGTTGTTATAGCCTCCTTTTCAAGAAGCGCTTCAACTAAATGACGACCAATAAAACCAGCTCCTCCTGTCACAAAAACTTTTTTCCCTGAGTAAAAATTCTTCATAGTAGTATCTTACTCTATTGTGCATTAAAATAGGCGTATGAAATCAGTATCTTTTTATATTTTTTTATTCTTGAATTATACTGGTCTCCTTATTACATATACCAAAGAAAATCCGCTCATGCATCATTGGCTTTTCTTCTTATGGTGGAGCATTACCTTTATATACGCACTATTATTTTCTTTCATTAAAGCGCCAATTCATTTCTATCAAAAATTATATGCAATCATACAAAAAGAGTGGCAGATATTATTGGCGATGACTACATTTTTTCTTTTTACTCGCTTTTTTTTGATCGATCACTATCCATACATAGGGCTTGGTGATGAACTACGTGATGCCGGATTAAATGCGTTAAAAATAAAACAAGGCAGTATTAAAGATTTTTTTGACTTTGGCAATTATCAAGGGTATGGCAATTTTATTCCTCTTATTTCATATTTTTTTATCCCGTTTTTCAAAATTTCACCTCTTATATATCGCATTCCAAGCGCTCTTTTTGGGGTCGGTGCGCTTATTTTAACCTATATACTCGGATATCGTGCAGGAGGCCGAAAAATAGGAATCAGTGCATCCCTTTTATTAACTGGATCATTACTTCATCTGCATTACAGCCGTACTGAATTATTAGTCATTGCTGACAGTTTTTTATCGCCACTGATCATTTTTGCAGTACTCGGCGCTTTTTACTATCAAGAAGGTTTTTTTTTAACTGGATTGATCATGGGTCTCAGTATACACTTTTACGCGGGTATACGAGGCATTATCGCCTCATCTTTGTTATATCTTTTTGGCGTATATTTTATACGACTTATTTCATCTTTCTCAAAAAAAGAAAAACAAAAATCTATTGCTCTTATTCAAACAATTTCCAAAGGGATTGTTTTACTTATATTCGGCTTTATTATTGGTCTTGGACCCACAATAACCAGACTCAAAACAACTAATGTCTATACACAGGTTGGGACCACAACATTGATATTTCACTCAGATGAATTTAACAAAAAAAAATTAACAGATAAAATTATATACATTGGCAATCTTTATACACAATCTTTTCTGTCATACACTTTTAAACCCACAAACGATTTTCACTTTGTCTATTATCAAAAAAGACAAAAAGAATCGCTTTTGCCCTTTCCCCTGAATTGGTTTTTTATCATCGGACTTATATGTATCATAATAAAAAAACGCATAAGAAGAAAATTATTTCAATTATTGCTCAGTATTATTTTTATTTTTCCCATTTTCAATGAAGTAGTAGTAAACGCCATTGGATTTGATCATAGACTCATGAGTAGTATGCCTATACTCATGGTTGTTGCGTCAGTCGGAATGATGTATATACTTTATCCAATAAAGTGGAAATTTTTACACACTATACTTATGGGAGGATTTCTTTTTATATACCTTTCATCCCAGTTATATCTTTTCTTTATACAAAGAGTAAGCGACTATGGATTTGACCGAAAAGAATATATTTTTCAAGAAATGTTAGAGTATATAAAAACTGATACGTTTCATTCTTCATATTACATAGTGTATGATGAAATATATCCCTTTCAATTGCTCCATTATCAGGAAAAAGCACTTTTTTTTACCTATCCCAAAAATATCGCTCTCATCAATAAAAAACAATTCATGCAAAAATTGGCCCAAAAATATGAAAGAAACGAAACAATGATCGCATTTCTATTCGTCACTCCTTTTATAGAAAGTAATAAATATCCAAAAAAAGAAGTAATAAAAAACTGTGTACAAAAAAAATACATTCCTGATTATGCGTGTCCACTAAGCTTTCAAGGACAACTCCGTTTTTATCTGCTGTAGTAAACATTCCCATTGTTCAAAAAAATAAGAAAGATCAAATATTTTTTTTGCCTTATTTACTAATTGATTATTCGCATATTGAGAACGATGCGCAATGACACGAATAAGCGCTTGCGCAAGTGCGTGCGCATTTTTGGGCGGCACAATTATCCCCATTCCAGTTAATTGAATAGGGACTCGTACTCCAGGAAGATCTGAGGCAACTACAGGAGTATCAAAAAGCATCGCCTCAGCTTGTACCATGCCAAATGCTTCGGTACTGTTAATTGAAGGTAAAACCAAACAATCAATTGCTTTATAAAAAGCCCCCATAGTTTTATTGTTTAATTTTCCCAAAAAAATATGTGGAATTTTTTTTTCCCTCAGAAGTCTTTTTATTTTTCGGTAATAGCTTTTTTCTCCCCTCACCTCATCTCCTGAAGGACCTGCAAAAACCAAAGTCGCTGAAGGAATTTTTGTTTGTATTATTTTATACGCTTCAATCAGATATTCCAAACCCTTTTCACGCGAGATGCGGCCACAAAAACCAATCCATATGTGATCTGTTTTTATGCGAATAAAATCATTATATATATTCTGTAGGAAAGGATACTGCTCTATGGGAGGCATAATTATTTTTATTTTATGCTTCAAGAGACTCAATGATTTTTTAATATAATCAGCATTTGTGGCGACAATACAGTCAGAAAACACCAGCTCAAAATACACAATGGTATTTACGACCCAATACAGTAACTTTTGAAAAATATCATTATGTGATTGAAGCGTACAATGATAGAGAGAAATTACTTTTTTATTAAAAATTCTGGCGATGAGAAGCACACCCACTCCCTCAAGTGATGGCTGATTAATAATGACTGCATCAGTTTTTCGTATATATTTTAAAAGAGAACATACAAAAAAAGGCGCAAAAAAACCTTTTGATATTGTAAACCAATAATTCACTCTTTCTATGGTAATTCCATCTATCGTCTCTTTTGAAGGAAGATTTTTGTCATGTTTGAAAACAACTACTTGAACGCTATATCTATTTGAAGCTAAATAGGTAAACAACCGATAAGGATACACCGTCAATCCAGATATATAGGGTAAAAAATAGGTTGAAATAAATAAAATACGCATAGAGATATAATTATTTAACTGCTTCAATAATAAAACGATAGGCAAAAAATTTGAGCAAAGGAACATTGCCAAGTCTGTTGTTTAAAAAACATACATATCGCAACCAGTTAAAAAGTGGTGTCGGAAAAAAACCAAAACCGGTTATTGAAACAGTACGAAAACCAGAGCGTTTGAATTTTTTGATGAGATTGAAGTATCGACACTGCACAATCCCCCTTTCCACTGACCACTCAGAATAAAAAGATAAATAGACATACCACGCGAGATTAAAAGCGCACGGTTCAGAAAAAACAACGTTCCCTCCTGACAAAAGAGAACGATATATAAGAGGAAGAGTCTTATCAAGATCAACATGATGTAAAATATCAGCACCAACAATAGAGGAAAATTTAATATGTGAAGGAAAACTTTTTCGGGTAAAAAGAGAAGCAAGCTTCAGCGTCCGAGCAATTGATTGTAAATTTTTCAGCGACTTTTCACTTACATCAATTGCCCATACTGCATATCCTTTCTGAAGAAGAGGAATAGTTATACGACCGCTTCCCGCGCCAAAATCAGCAACCAATGAATTACTTTTTTTATGGATTCTTTTAAGAATCTCATCAATCTCCAACCGAGTGTGAAGAGGTTGATTTAATATGCGTTCTTTTTTATATTGATGTTGTGTCGTATTAAAAAAGAGTCTCTGTTTTTTTAATTGATTGATATCCATGGTTTTATTTTTTTAAAAATAGTAACTTTTGGATGGTCATAGACGGTAAATGCTTCCTCTGCCCAATCATCATTAAAAGTCAAGTTGAAAATTCCAAAATAAGCAGTCGGATAGGAAGTGAACTCGGCAATCTTTCTAAATGCCAATCTTTCTTTGAATAGATCATCATAAAATTGAGACATGCGCGGATATTTGTCGGATACTGACATAATACTTCCATACCCACGATTACTGGTGATAATATAATAGTCTGCTTTTGCCAATATCTCATTCATTGTATTCCATTTTTGATCTGTGTCAGGGTCAAATACCGGCATCTGCACCCCTTCATACCCGCCATCAACAGGAAGAAAATCATCCCAATGCTCTTCTGCCAAAAAAGCGGTTTTGGGAATATTTTTTTCAATCCATTCTGATGCAATGACTCTGCTGTGCTTTGTGTGATAAATGGACATAAAACTATACGTCCATAATAGAAGTATCAATGCTAATAAGATTCTCAATACTTTAAACAGGTGGCGCGAAACGGGGAACCCCAAAAAATGTGGTGTGTAATATTTTTTGGGGTTGTTGAGCGACGGAATCTGTTTCAATTGCAATTTAACCAAAAATTTTACAAGCCCATATCCAGCGCATATCGCAAAAAAAGGATAGAGAAAAATAAAATATCGCATGGTTGATGCAAACCGCGAAGATTGATAGAGAAAAAAAATAACAATCCATGAAAAAATCATTACAATCTCAATGCGTCTCTGACGTACTAAATAATATGCGCCGACTATCATCAATATAAAATATGGTATTCCCAAGCCAAAAAAAGCAATATTAGTGAGTGAAAATAGTATTGGTACTTTTGTAATCCACTGCACCGCGGGAGGATACTGCGCGTCTTTATGAGAGAACCTGCTTAATTCTTTGAGATTTTGTATAAAGTGCGGGTTTACTGTGGGATTAAATACATTTCCTGATGAAAAAACTTTCGGATCTGCAACACGAAGCGTGATATAAGTTATCATCATAAACAATAATACAATCCAGAAAACCCTCATCCATTGTTTTTTACGCAGAGATACGAACACGAGAAAAAAGAGTATCAACGGAAGAATAAATAACCCAGTGATTTTCGTACCCATGGCAAAACCAAAAAAAACAGCGCTTAAAGATATATATACGACTGAATCTTTGAACACTTTCGTTTGAGTAAAATAATATAGTTTCAAAGACCAATAGAATGAAACAATCATAAAAAAATTCAAAAACGTATCCACGGCAAAAAAATGAGAAAGCTGAATAGGTAAAACTGCAATCGCATATAAAAAGCTTGCATAATACTTCAGACGCCCATCAAAACTATGTTTTTTTTCAAAAAGCTCAGCTATTTTATAGATCATCATGATCACAACTGTATCAAAAAAAGCGCTTAAGAAACGTCCAAGAATAGTAAAATGAGCATAGGTATCAAGCCCGAGAAAAACAGCTAAAATTTTGGTAAAAGTAAGCGGAAACGTACCGTATACAAAAAACGGATATCCTACATTATAAGGATTAAGAGATGACCGAGTCGGGGAAAAATAATTAACCCACTGCGCAGGAATTTTTTCCGCATTGGCGACCATAGTCAAGAATCGTTCATCAGGATGCAGATGATATCCTTGATCCCAGTTGATACCATAAATTCGTAATCCAAAACCGATAAGGAGAATTAAAAAAAGAATTGCATTTTTTTTCATTCTATCAATTTTACTATTATATACAGAAATAAAAGAATAGCGTTTAATCATGATTTTACAATATCACCAAAATGTAGGGAACAGGCATGCCTGTTCCTACTTGACAAGGTTAGAAAAATAAGTAGTATTAAATCATGGAAAATAACTCACTTCCTCCCTCATCACCCCAACAACCATATCATCCTCTTTCGCATGACCAATCTTCCAATCACTGGAAAGCATTCGCAATACTACTTTTGACTCTGTTTATCGTAGGAATAACGCTATCGATTTTCAAATATCAGATACAGCCAATACAAGTGCAAAATATCTATCAACAAAAACCACCAATAAACAACGCACGACCTACAGCATATAATTCAGAAAAAGCCGAACAAAACCAAACCTCTCAACCTCTTTTATCCAAAACAGGAGCAACAATAAATAAAGTCTTTTACACCAAAGGTTATCCAAAAGATAACCTTTTTGTATACGATGATCAAACAAAAACAATTAGTCAATTAACTCATTATACTGATCCTCAGTTCTATATGAGCAATATACAGGTCATTGATGAAAATTCTGTAGGATTCTTACGATGTTCCACGTCTGGCAAATATGCGGATTGCGGAATTTATGCCATTGATATGACCTCAAAAAAGATAACTGAAAAGAAACAATTTGAAAGACAGATGTTTGTTAATACTTTGGCATTTGCCTCACCTGACAACTTTGCGTACTTTGGGAATATGAGAAATGAATCGAAAGATATATTACAACTAATACTCATTGATCAAGGTATCATGAAAACTCTTGAACAGATTGATGTATCTAATATAGCTACTGGACGAGGCGGATTTATTGCCGATGATAAACAAATACAATTTTCACAAGACAAACGGTATTTATTACAAATAGATACTGCCGCTCGTAGCACTGAAGATTTTAATATATATCTTTATAACCTATCAAATAGTGAAAAACAAATCATTGAGAATGCAACTCATCCACAATGGGCAAACAACACCACTATTGTTTATAGAAAATATCAATCAGGTGGGATATATTTATATGATATTGTTAACAAGACATACAAGAAAATTGATGGTATAAGCCAAAATGCTTATTATCTCTCGGCTTT
>CAYJVA010000017.1:0-1580 GCA_964373465.1 uncultured Gammaproteobacteria bacterium | reverse complement strand
CAACGTCCAGGATGTTTCGATTAAGTCTTTCGGGGAAGAGTTTAAAAAGCAAAATAATTATGACACCAGAAATTAATAAAATATTGTTTACTGATAATGACGCAAAGCAACTTTGGCTTTATGATATAATGACAAAAGAAAATAAGAAAATTCTTGATAACGCATATCGTGGCTTTTGGCTTTCACCAACAAAGATTGTTTACGATGAAATTAGAGTATGTACTACAGAAGATCAATGCGGAATGAAAGACTATAAAAACCTATCAGAATCTCTATTTGATGTTGAAAAAATGACTAAAATTGGTTCAATCCCTGATAATTCATCAACATCAGATGAAAACTATCTTACCAATATGGCATCTTATTATTCATCTCAACCATGACTATTCTGAAAAATTCGTTAAAACTTCTCAAAAAAAATCTGTTCATGAGGAATGCCTTTATTTTTGAGAAACTCAGTCACTGATACCACCACTTCAGGACCACCACAAATATAATATTCTGTATCAGAAGATGCTTTTTCATTATCAAAATGATCAGTGATCCTCCCTCTTTTAAGACATGATAACTCACCGTTTTTTTCATCACAATGTTCAAAAACAGAGTTTTTTTCACGAGAAATACACACAGTAAAAGAAAAATTTTTATAGAGATTTTGACGTACGGTTAATTCATCTTTCAGATACGCCTCCTTCATTGTTTTCACTCCCCACAAAAGTTGGATACGGGGAGGTTTTGTGTCAAATAATGTATAGGCATGACGATGGAAAAAACTATAGATCATAGATCGTATAGGCGCAATCCCCGTACCTGTCGCCAGAAAAACTTTATCGCGGTCTTCGCTTTGTGATATAAATTTACCCGCAGGACCACGAAAACTCACCATCTCTCCTTCTTTAAGATACGTAAAATAAAGAGATGCCAATCCATTCGGAACTGTATGTATCAAAAGTTCAACATATCTTTTCTGATAATCTGGGGAGCATAATGAGAAAAGACGCGTTGCTTTTTCCTTATTTTTTTGAGGAATATCAACCATCACGTATTGTCCAGCAATAAAATTGATTTCTTGAGGCTTGATCAGTTTACATTGTAATAAGAGCATGTCCATAGAAATCACTTTCTTGTTTGCAATTATAGCTATAAAATCTTGAAGCATATTACAAGCGAGCGCGCAGGGCAACTTCAGACTCCACAATCTCTCTCGGACGACCGTATTTCAGACGAGAAAGTTGAATGATGTTTTGCGCAAGTTTTTCATTTGATTGGGCTTTTAATTTTTTCATATCTTTGGTGAGATCAACTGAAAATGCCGGCACTGGATCATTATTCACAATCGTCTTCATATAGATATGGTACCGATCAATGTTGATCAGATCTGATTCGGAAAATACTGGTTGAAATTCATGTGATAAATATGACGCGTCAGTCACACCTACGCGAAATGACGCGAGTGTGCCAACATTACCAAAAATAGCATTTTTCACTTCCTCATCCATCTGCCCTATAAATTGATTGGCGACTGTTAAATTCAAATGATATTTTCGCGCCTCAGATAAAATAGTGGCAAAAGATCGGAA